>NZ_CP012502.1:3000000-3300000 GCF_001721685.1 Salisediminibacterium beveridgei
AAGGTGGCTGAAGAAGCAGACTCCTCAGGTTTTCTCCGAAGATGTGAATCGCCTGTTCTTCAGCTTTCTCGGATACTTCCCGTCGTATTTCACGTTCTACTGCAGGTTCGATCAATCTGCTGTAACTGTCCTCGATCGATCGTTCCATCAGGTCAGTAACAACCGTAGACTTCCCTTTCAGAATATGGCGGGTCATCCACCCGAGAATACGATCTTCCGGAGCTTTGATTTTCACTTTCAGGACATTTTCACTTTCGCCCCGATTCATCGCCAGTACACGGTGATGCGCCAGTGATTTCACCGGTTCCTGATAGTCATAGTACATTTCAAATACGCCTTTTTCATCTTCGGCCTTCGGTTTGACACTTGAGATCATGGCGCCATCCTTAAACGTCATGTCTCTGACGTGCTGCCGAATATCCGGGTCATCAGCCAAGGTTTCACTCACAATATCAAGCGCACCCTGGATGGCATCTTCTGCAGTTAACACCTCCGACTCTTCGTTGATATAGTTCTCTGCTTCCTGTTCCGGAATCCCTTCCCCCGGATAAGACATGATCCACCGCGCTAAGGGCTCGAGGCCTTTTTCCTTGGCCACCGTTGCCCTGGTTCTGCGTTTTTGCTTGTACGGACGGTACAGATCTTCCACCTGTTGGAGCTTGACGGCGGAAGTAATCTTTTGTTCAAGCTCCGGAGTCAGTTTTTCCTGCTCTGCAATCAGGCGAACAACCTCCGCTTTTCGATCAGCCAATTGATTGGCGTAACCCCAGCTGTCGAGCACATGACGGATCTGCTCTTCATCAAGTCCCCCGGTCATCTCCTTACGATACCGCGCGATAAAAGGAACCGTATTACTGTCTTCGCTCAGTTCAATCACTTTTTTCACTTGGTCTTTACGCAGGTTGACCAACTTTATGACATCATCCAAAATCGTATTCAATGGTTCAGTCCATTCCATGTTCACTTCATCTCCTCTTTTCGATGAGCAGTCCAATGTCTACGACGCTCTCATCCATGATTCCTCTTATAGTATAGCGATTTTCGACACACGATGAAACCCGCCAAACCACTCTGCTGTATTCAGACATAGAAAAACCCCTCAAGCCACCATGGCCGAGAGGGGTTACGCAGTTGGATCCAGATTGACATGACCCAGCACAATCGCAACGTCATCATTCGTGTCGACTTTCAGCTCCACCAGCATTTCCAGCATGTCTTTAGCCGGGAGAGACTGGTTAAATAATGCATGATACGCAGGCTGGAACGCAAGGCCATCAGAATGGACGATGAAATTCATACCCTTTTCAAAGGGCACCATTGCAGGTTTTGAAAGGTGCTTTCGTCCCGAAAGATACCCTCTGGACGGTACCGGGCGATACATTTTCCCATTTGGATAATAAAATGTACAGGATATATTCCCGACGTTGATATACTCAACATGCCGGGAAGGGAAATCAAACTTCAGAATAGAGAGGACTACACCTCTTGTTCCCCATACAGCCGTGTTACATCGATCCAGCAACGATCCAAGCGGGAGATCATGATTGTTGCGTATAATCGCCATCACGGATTCGGATGCTTTCTGCGCATCCTCGCCGCTGCCAAGTCCATCGGTGACAGCAACGAGGATGTATGAGCCAGTACGTATAACAAAGACAGCATCTCCTGAGCACCAGTTTCCTTTTTTTGTACTCTGATACACGCTGACATCCATTTCATCCATCATCTGATGTTCAATCATTAAAAGGCCTCCGTTGCTTCAATACGGATGGAATCTTTCAACTTTTGAAGCGCCCGTCTTTGCAATCTGGATACATGCATTTGTGAGATTCCCAACTGTTCTCCAGTTTCCTTTTGACTCAGATTTTCAAAATAAGTAAGTTGCAAAATTTGCTTTTCACGATCCGTCAGCACCTGAAAAGCCTTCTCCAGTAAGAGCTGCTGATCTGTCTGTTCGTAACCCGTCTCCTCTGAACCGACCAGGTCAAGAAGCGTCACCGCACTGCCTTCGTCATCCGCTTCAATGGAACGGTCAACGGAAAGAGCCTGATAACTCTTGCCCATCTCCATTGTTTCGAGAATTTCTTCTTCACTGACATCAAGGTATTCCGCAATCTCTTCGACCTGCGGGCTACGCTGCAATTCTGTCGTTAAAGCTTCCACGGCATTCTTGATTTTCGGACCCAATTCTTTAATGCGCCTCGGCACATGTACACTCCAGGTCTTGTCCCGAATAAACCGTTTAATCTCGCCGACAATGGTTGGAACCGCAAAAGACTCGAAGCTTCTCCCGAAAGAAGAGTCAAAACGTCTGAATGCTGCCAACAGTCCTATCATGCCAACCTGTACGAGATCTTCATCGTGGCGCTGACCACGGGAGAATTTCCTCGCCAGTGCATGAACGAGGTTTTCATACTCCAGCACCAGCTGTGTCTGCAGTTCCTCATCCCCGGTCTCTTGGAACTCAGCAATCATTTTCAGTTGGCGCTCTTTATCTTCTTCTTTCTTCTTACTGCTTTGGGATTTCTTGTGAGGTTCTATCGTCACCGGGTTCCACCTCTACTCTCTTAAGGAACTTCGTCATCACGATTACTACACCTTCGTTACCCTGAATATCTACTTCATCCATTAATGTTTCAATCAGGAAAAGGCCGAGCCCCCCTTCTTTTAAATCTTCGATCGCTTGGGATGCATTCAATGGCCCACGCTTCTTTTTCAGAAAATCAAGGTCAACCGCACCACCGCGATCAGCTACAATCAGCTGAACCCGATCATCATATACAGTAAACTCCAGGTGAATGTCGTTGCGACCTTCTGTCGTCCCGTCTTGAGAATACGCATGATTGACAACATTATTACAGGCTTCCGCAACTGCAAGCTTAATATCTTCAATATCATCGTAAGAATACCCCAGACGATTGGCAACTCCTGAGGCAGTCAAACGGACCACACCAACATATTCTGCTTTCGCGGGCACACTCATTTCAATGCAATCTGCCACTTTGGACATTTCAGGCTTCCTCCCTTTTCGATCCGTCAATTTCGATTACTTCATTCAATCCCGTGATTTCAAACAGACGCTTCACCCGATCGTTCAGCCCTTTCAGCTTCAAACGGCTGCCGGATTTCTCGGTGATCTTCAAGGTACCGATAAAAATACCCAGACCTGTGGAATCAATGTATTCCACATCCGATAAATCAACGAATAAATCTTTATTTTCCTGTTCTGCCAATGGGTTTAATGCCTCTTTGAGTTTCGATGCCGTATACACATCAACCTCTCCGGAAACATACGCAATGTTACTGTTTTCTCCTTCTTTTACGCTCACTGATAAGTTCATGCTGTTGTTACCTCCCGTCAATCAATACTATCCATTTAGTACAAATACCACTTCGTCCATCTGGTTAAACCTTCCGTTTAAGAATCAACAAGGTGAAATCATCTCGAAGTTGAAAACCCTGCGCTCGTTCGAGCTCATGATATATAGAATCCACAATGGCTTGCGCCTCCATATTTTTCTTCTCACGGATCATTTCCACCAGCTGCTGGCGTTGTATAAATTCTCCGTCAATGCGGCATTCCGTCACACCATCTGACAGTAAAACAATAAAATCGTCCACCTGGATTTCATGAATGATTTCTTCGTAGTTCACTTTCGGCGACACTCCAAGAACCAGGCCTTTCGCTTCAAGATCCTCGAACTCATCTGAATCTGCGCGGTATAGAAAGCCTGGTTCATGCCCCGCACTCGCCATTGAGAAACGGTGAATGTTGGTGTCATAAAACCCGTACATCATCGTGATAAACATGTCTGATTCAATGTTACGTTCGACCACTCTGTTCAGGTTTTCAAGGATCGAACGGGGTCTGAGGGACTGTTCTGTCAACGTGTCCATGGCATATTTAATCATGGACATGGACATGGCAGCTGGAACACCTTTACCAATCACATCAGCAACTGCAATCGCTACATTATCCTGATCATCTGACATGTAATGATAATAATCGCCGCTCATTTTTCCTGCAGGTACACTGATCACGCCAAGGTCGATGGATTCCGGGCCGACTTTTTTGTCGGGGAGGAGTGACTGTTGCATTCTGGCTGCCACATTTAATTCGGAATCCAGTTCCCGCTGCCGATCCCTGAGGCTCTGGTGTTCCCGGTAAGCCAGTCCATACCCGACCATCACTTCAAGAAGCAAATCAAAGGAATCCACCACGTCTTCCGGCAAATCGGATGCAAGCTCCTGAAAAACAGAAAGATGGAGACTAACCGTCTCCTCCGGGGACATGTCTTTCTCCATCATTTCTTTACTGAATTGTTGTGCATGGTACAGGGCCTGTTCATTTTTATTTTTAAGATAGCTTGTCAGCATTTCCTTGTACATCTGATACAGCGAATACTTGGTATCGTTCAATCAGGTCCACCCCCTGTTTTATCTTTATCTATCTGAGCCACTTGATTGCGGTGATGGTTGTCCCTTCACCTACTTGTGAATTGATATCGAATTCATCCATCAGCCGTTTCACGCCCGGAAGGCCTGCACCTAAGCCGCCTGAAGTAGTGAACCCGTCTTCCATCACTCTGCGAAGGTCCGGTATACCAGGGCCTTGGTCAATGGCTACAATCCGGATGCCTTTTTTATTTGGACCTTGCGCCTCCAATATACTGATTTTTCCTGTTTCAGCATACAAATAAATGTTTCTCGCCAATTCTGAAATGGCCGTAGTGATCCTCGCCTGGTCCACAGAGCCAAAACCGATCTCCCGAGCCATCGTCCTTCCTGCTTGACGGGCTGCAACAATGCCCCACTCGCTGTGAATGTCCACGTTCGTCTCTTCTGCCATTGTCTCAGCCCTCCAGTTCCAGTTGGAGTCTCTCCAACCCCTGTTCAAGGTCAAGAGCTGTCGGCACGTCGTCCAGAACAATGCCCATATCGATCAGTGTAATCGCCACGGCCGGCTGAATTCCGGTCAACACGACTTTGGCTCCCATCAGATTGGACATGTCCACAACATCCCCAAGAACTTTCGCAATAAAGGAGTCGATCATATCAACGGAGGTCAAATCGATCACAACGCCGCGAGAACCTTCCAGATGAATCTTTTCAAGCACATCTTCCTGGAATTGAAGGGCAGTCTGATCATCCAGTTCAACCTGCACTGAAATCAGCAGGTAATCGTGCAGTTTAAGTATTGGAATCCGCAATCGTTTCTCCTCCTTTATGTACATCAAATTCAACAATTTCCCGTTGGGTCAGCTCAAGGGCTGCTTCGATACCTTTTTTCAATGTGCTTTTCGTCGGGAATTTCCCAAGATCAATTCCCAGGTTCACTATGGTCTGAGCGATTTCAGGACGGATACCCACAAGAATACACTTGGCACCGACAAGTCTCACCGCTTCGGATGCCTGAATGATATGGTGAGCCACCATCGTATCCACTACCGGTACACCTGTAATATCAATCAGAACAACCTGTGAACGGTGCTCAATCACACCATCGAGGAGGTTTTCCATAATCTGCCTCGCTCGTTCCGTATCAATTGTCCCAATCAGTGGCATGACACTGATGTTATCAAAGACAGGAATCAATGGAGCAGATAATTCTTTCAGCGCCATCTTCTGAAGAAACACCGTATTCTCCCATGACCCGGAATACTGATTAACAA
Organism: Salisediminibacterium beveridgei; assembly: GCF_001721685.1. Lineage (GTDB taxonomy): Bacteria > Bacillota > Bacilli > Bacillales > Salisediminibacteriaceae > Salisediminibacterium > Salisediminibacterium beveridgei. The sequence continues at coordinate 3,005,673 of NZ_CP012502.1, forward strand.
GTATGTTGACCATATTATCAATCCAGTTCTCGATCTCCTGGAAAAACTCCAGGCTCTGGCAATAATCCGAATCCAGTTGCGATAAGGTTTCAACGGTCACCTTACGAAACTCCTGCAATCCCCGGGTTAAATAATGTAATGGCCACCCTAAATGAATCAGCCTTTCAGCAAAATCACCAAGAGGCCGGTCCACGTCAGCATCACCTTTTTCAATCGCTTCGAAAAGATTCGTTACAAATTCTTTATTCGTATTTGCATACATCATATCTGATATGTTTTGAAGTGAATCATCCATCCGGAACGTCTCGATTTCCTCAAGCCATTTTTCCACGATGGTGTCCCGATTTTCCAATATCTTATCTTTCGCGTATACATTCATTCACTCTTCCCCCAATTGTACCGTGCATTGTAATATCTTTATTATTCCATTCTTTTCCCGGAAAATCAATCGAACCGTAGCAGACATAGAAAAAACAGACTGCCAAGATGGCAATCTGCTGATGTTTAGCTGATATCAATAGCGGCTATAGTTCAATCAGGCCAATGCTGACCCGGAGTGCATCATCTACTTTTTCCATCATATCCTGATCAAGCTGCGTAATTTTGTCCGTGAGCCTCTGCTTGTCAATCGTGCGGATTTGTTCCAGTAAGATAACCGAATCACGATCAAACCTGTATTTCTTTGCATTGATTTCCACGTGAGTGGGAAGTTTGGCTTTTTGAATCTGTGCAGTAATCGCAGCGACAATTACTGTCGGGCTGAACCGGTTCCCAATATCATTTTGAATAATAAGCACCGGTCTCACGCCTCCCTGTTCGGAGCCGACAACCGGTGACAAATCGGCGAAATAGACATCGCCTCGCTTTACCATCAAGAGCTACACCCCGCTGACCAGACGGTCCAGCGCGTTCTCGGCCTCCTCTTCAACCAGAAAGGATTCCGTTGCAATGTTCAGGTTGATTTTTGCCATTTCCTTATACCCTCGCTGCATCTCTTCGCGGATCTGCTTGTTGCGCTGTAACTGAACGAATCTTACCAGTTCACGGTGGATCAGTTCGTCCCGATTACATCCTTCCCCTTCGGTTAATGCATCAATTTCTTGAATGAGATTTTGTGGCAGATTAATGCTGATTTGATTCGTGTAATCTGTTGACACAAGAACACCTCCTGGAAGCTCGATCGCCTTAGTTTGTGGATTCATTTATCATCATAGCATTGATAACTGGCGGTGAAAAGGCAATTCTCAAATTTTCTCACATTTCATTTGCATTACAAGGCGACCAGGTTAGAAAATATCATTATGCACATATAATAACCGGCCATCTTTACGCACCGCTCTGGGCACCCGGTAACTCAGCGTACAAGGGATCTCATAGCTGATCGTTCCGATCCGGCCGGCCACTTCATCCATTGAGATAAATCCGCCTTGATTTTCACCGATCAACGTAGCAACCGTGCCCGGTTCAACGGGTTCCTCCAATAGAACCATCATCTGATCCATACAGATGCGGCCAACGATCTTAGCCCGCTTCCCGTTTACCAGAACATCTCCTGACTGATGCGCCCTGATCCAGCCATCAGCATACCCAATAGGAATCGTCGCGATCCATTCATTCCCCTTCGTCTTATAACTCATCCCATAGCTGATTCCTTCACCCGGTTCCATCTGTTTCACATGGGTAATGCGGCTGTGCAGCGACATTGCCTGAGTTAACTTGACCGGCATCACGGGGGTCATCTCAACAGAAGGCGGCATGCCATACATGGAGATGCCTACCCTGACCAGATTACAGATCTCCTCGTGAAACCGAAGGGCCGAGGCGCTGTTCGCGCAGTGGCGGATCCCCACGGTTCGTTCCAGTGTTTCCTCGAACCAGCTGATCATCGTAATGAATCGTTCTTTCTGAACGGCATAATAGTCGCTGCTCAACTCGTCCGCTGTGGCCATATGCGTATAGAGGCCTTCCACATCAAACTCATCCATCGTTTTCAGTGCATGGGCGAGCTCGCGTATTTCCGCTTCCTTGCGAAGCCCGATCCGCCCCATTCCCGAATCCAGCTTCACATGACAGACAATGTCTTTCCCTGCCGCTTCGAGAATCGAAGCCGCCTGCTTCAACCAGTCCAATTGAAAGACAGTGACAGCAATATTCAGCTCGGATGCAATTAAAATGTCCTCGGCCCGGATGTATCCAAGTACGAGAATTTTGGCGTCCACGCCTGCTTTCCGAAGAGCGATCGCTTCATCAAGAATTGCCACACCGAGATACGTGGCCCCTGCAGCCAGGGCTTCCCTCGCTACATCAACCGCTCCATGTCCATAGGCATTCGCCTTGACCACTGCCATCATTTCGGTTTCTTCCGGTAAAGAGCGATTGATTGCCCATACATTATCGTGTATAGCATTTAAATTGATTTCTGCCCAGGTATCCCGGTAAAAAGGGTGTGTAACATCCATTAAATTGTCCTCCATCTGTCCAATTGATTCACTCATCCGTCCATCGGATAACTTCATTTCTTTCATTCTATTATCACCGTTTCCCATTCAATGTCAACCGGCAATGGTCCCGGCATCAGCTTCAGGTGGCGGATAACCGGGCCGATTTCATTGATCACATCCCCGGCAGTGACTGCCATCGCTTCTTGAACATGTTCGGTCCGTTCTCCGCAGGCGCCGTGGATATACACCGCAGCTTTCAGCGCATGAACAAGTCCTATACCCTGCAGGATCATACCGAGGATCATCCCTGTCAAGACATCTCCGGTTCCTCCTTTAGAAAGCGCCGGTGAACCGGAGGTATTTACCCACAACGATCCGTCCGGATTTGCGATGATGGTGTTTTTTCCTTTCAAAACAACGTAGTAACCCATTGCAGCCAGTTCCCTCGCTTTTTCGAAGCGGTGCCCTTCCACTTCTTCCTTAGAACAGTCAAGGAGCATGGCCATTTCCCCAGGATGAGGCGTTAAGACCACCGGCCCCTTTGTCTGTAAAGGAAACTTCGTTATATGACCCTTCAGTTGATGCAGTCCATCTGCATCAACAACCACCGTCCCTGCGTAGCCATTGAATTGTTTTTCCCACTGAATGGCATGGTCCCGGCCCAACCCCGGCCCCACTGCCACCGCATCGTATCCTTGCAGCGGTATACATTCAAGCTTACCGTCATCCACTTGCAGCAACCGATACATATACTCCCGGCAAGCACCGGGCAAAGGCAGCGTCACACCTGCTTGAATCCCCAGTGTCAAAAGACCTGCCCCTGATCTCAGCGCCGCTTCTCCGGAGAGCGCTGCAGCGCCCGGCATCACTTGACTGCCTGCAATCAACAGCCCGCGCCCGGCTTTCCCTTTATGAAAATCCGGACCTCTGACAGGAAGATTGTTTCTGACAGATTCGGGAGTGATCAAAAACTTCCCAGGCGTAATGGTTTGTTGCGCTTTGGCCGGTATACCGATGTCCACTGTGATGATTTTGCCTGTATAAAGCCTGTATTTCGGCAAATAAAACGTTTCTTTCGGATTAGAGAGTGTGATTGTCATATCGGCTTTGACACCGAACCCTTCAGGTGCTGCTTCATCTGCGGGCATCCCGCTTGGAATATCAAGCGAGAAAACGCAAGCTTTCGCCTGATTTACGAGTGAAACCATCGTTGCGACCGGTTCCCGAACAGCTCCTTTCACACCCGTTCCAAGCATGCCGTCCACAATCACATCTGTCTGATCCACAATTGTTTTTGATTTTTCAACTTGCAACGACGACAGATGCAACACTTCATGCCCGAAATCGCGAAACAACTCGAGGTGTTTCTTCGCTGCACCTTTGAAGTGTGTGTCTTCCACCACCAGTAGCGGAATCACGTCGTACCCGCGCTCCAGTAAATGCCTGGCGCAGATGACTGCATCACCACCGTTATTCCCACCGCCAATGAAAACAAGGATCCGGTCCTGCCTTGTGATCCGTTGGCAAAGTGCCTCTGTAAAAGCACGGCCTGCACTTTCCATGAGGGCAAATTCTTCAAAACCATACTGATTGATTGTCATGTCATCAATGGTACGCATCTCCGTTCCGGATACAATTTGCATTGGCAGTTCCCTCCAGTATGTCTTTCGTTCTCTTACCTGCCGACCTTCTCAATGATGACCTGGGCAGCTGCCACTTGAGCAGAGTGTGTGATACTGGCAAAAGCAGCTTCGTCATCACCCAGCATCCGGCTCGTTATCGTCGGTTGGCCACCGGAGAGGTTCCTGGTTTCGATATCCTGAAAGGATAATGCTTTACCGATGCCGCTCCCCTTGGCTTTCGCAAACGCTTCTTTCACTGCATATCGTCCTGCCAGGTATTCCAGCCGCCGCTTTGCAGTCGGCAGTGTCGCCATTTTTTCTTGTTCCCGATCAGTCAGCACCCGTTGATGAAACCGCGGCTGCCTTTCAAGCAGTTTTCCGACCCGTTCGATTTCCACAATATCAAGTCCAATTCCGATAATCATTTAGTAATCCCTTCCGGACATCGAATCAATGGTCGAGTCCTTTTTCGTTGTGGTATGATTTAGGTTGATCAGTTGTTTTGCTGGATTTTATTTGAAAGGTTGATGGTTATGTTTCTTCGTAATGAAAGCTTCACAGAATACATTACAACGTATAAGGCAGTTACTGTATTGATTGCAATGAATCTGTTTTTCTATATCTGGACCGGGTGGTTCACTTTTCTCGGGGGAAATGAAATTTACATGCTCGGTATCGGGTGGAACCTGCCCATTGCCTACGGGGAATACTGGCGTCTCGTAACCCCTGTTTTTTTACACGCAGGCCTGATGCATGTTGCTTTTAACTCGTTTTCACTGTTTTTATTCGGTCCGTGGCTGGAAGCGAAACTTGGAGTAACCCGTTTTGTCACCGTTTATCTCGCAACCGCCGTGATCGCCAACATCGTCACATTTTTCCTCCAAGATTTCAGCTATCGCCACGTAGGGGCTTCCGGCGCCGTATTTGGCCTTTTTGGCATCTATGCATACATCGTCGCGATGAGAAAAGATCTCATGAATCAAGTCAGTTCTCAGATGATTACGACAATTATAATTATCGGTGTGATCATGACCTTTGTAAACCCCGGAATCAACGTATTGGCGCATATCGTCGGTCTGATTTCCGGCGCCGCTCTCGCACCACTGTTCCTGAAACGCGTTACGGCCTGGTCAAATGAGCTGGGATCGCAAACCATTCATGATCCGGATGAGATCGCATTCGACCCAAAGCGCTGGGAGAAAAAACGGCGGATGAAGCAGCTCATCTGGTTTTATGTCGGTGGTATTTTCCTTACGATGATCGCCTTCTTCTGGCTTGTGGATACACTCTTTTTCTAAAACCCTGCTTGAAGTCAACCTGGCTTGGTGGCAAAAGCCCTGGTTTAATGATTCTTCATCCTTTTCACACACGTAACCATTCCAACGAACTGCAATTTGAAACAACCGGTTGATCACTGACCGGTTGTTTTTTGCGTCAACCGTAAATATGCAGAGATCCCCGAAAAGGACCCCCGCATAAGGTTTACTACATTAATATTTCTTCAAAAGATAGTGAAGAGGAATGATGGACACAAGGACGATCAAAAGCGCTCCTGGTGCTGCCTGATGATAGATGGCCTCGGATGCTTCATAGTAGACCCTGACAGCAAGGGTGTCAAAGCCCGGAGGCCGAAGCATCAGTGTCGCCGGCAGCTCTTTAATGGAGCTGACAAATACCAGTGCCCCACCTGCGAGTACACCGGGCATGATCGTCGGCAAGACGACCTTGAACATCACCTTCCACGCCGGATACCCGAGACTGCGCGCCGCCTCATCCATCCGCGGAGAGACAAGGCTCAGTGAAGCATCTCCTGCCTGCATCGCCTGAGGCAAAAAGCGGACCACAAAAGCGATGGCAATCATATAAAAGGTATTGTAGAGCATTGGAATATGGTTGTTAAAAATAAACACCAGTCCCAAAGCAACAATCACACCAGGAAGCGCATAGCCACCATAACTCAGTTTATCAATGGTGCTTGAAATGACCGATGGATGTCGGGATTTCAAATAAATAATCGGTGTTGCCAAGAGCATGGAGATGATTGCCGCCAGACCCGATACCCGGATACTGTTCCAGGCAAAGCCGAAGAAGCGGTTATCAATGGCACCTGCCCCGGCGCCGATTGCCGTCCAGTAAATCAGTACAGAAATCGGCAAAATAACGGCAACTGTGAACACAAGGCCGACATAAAATACTGCAACCGGTTTCCATCTACCCAGCGGGAGAATGTCCGGTGCTTTGTAAGAGTTGGTTGTCTGGTAATATTTATTCTTTCTCCGTGTATAGGACTCTATCCATAGAATAATCACCGTAATCACAATCAATACGAGACTCAGCACCGATGCTGCCGGGATGTCAAAACCTGCCCGTTGATAATAGATCGCTGCCGTAAACGTCACGTAGCGAAGCATCGCAATCGCTCCAAAGTCCGACAGGACGTAGAGGGAAATGAGAATCGCCCCGGCACCGATTGCAGGTCTGAGCAGTGGCAGATTCACTTTGAAAAAGATCTGTGACGTTGACATCCCTTGTGAACGCGCCACTTCTTCAAAGCTTTTGTTCATTTTCCGAAGCGATGCACCCGCAATCAGAAATACATAAGGGTAGGTAAACAGCGTCAACGTCATGAATACACCCCAGAATGAATAAATGTTTATCGGATAATCACTTAACGCCATCAAAAAAGAACTTTCCCATAGGTCCCTCGCCCATCCGCTTGGACCGAAAACGATGATGTATGTAACTGCACCAACATAGGGAGGAATCACCAGCGGCAGCGCCATCAGCCATTGCCACCACTTCCGTCCCGGCAGATCGGTACGTACGACAATCCACGCCAGGCTGACGCCGATGATAATGGCTGCGACTGTAACGGCAACCATCAATGACAGTGTATCCCAAATCAGACCCGGAATCCGGTCACCCAACAGCCGTTGCCAGCTGTCTAACCCGGCAAACATCGCCCGCCAGATCACGTATAGAATCGGCACGGACATCAGAATCGCCGTGATGACACCGATTATAAGCAGGACCGGTCCTGGTGGATTCCCTTTCCAGATATCCATCCACCAGCGGTTCATAACGCGCAGAAGGGTTGAGGATCTGCGATCCTCAACCTTTCCATCTTCTGTATTCGTTTTTTCCTGATGATGTCCGTCGCGTCGATTCGTCATATTGCCCTCTCCTGTATGTGGATTTGGCGTTTACCTTAATTCGAGATCCAGGCCTGCATCTTCAATGAGACTGCGGGTATCCTGGAAGTAATTCCCCAGTTCAGCAAGCGGCATGTCCTGCAGTGTCAGTTCTGCGATCGGAACAGCATCTTCAAATGGGGGTTCGAGATCCGGGTTAATCGGTACCTCAAGGGATTCACCGACGAAGGCCAGCTGGTTTTCTTCTTCGAGAAGCCAGTTGATAAAGTACTCTGCGTTATCACTGTTCGGCCCATCGGCAACATTACCGAGGCCTGCTGCATTTGTGATGGCACCCATCTGCCCGTCTTCCTGATCCGGGTAAATAAAGCCTACGTTGTTGTTGTCCGGTTCTTCAAGCTGCTGGTGAAAGTAGTAATTATTCACAAGACCGAATGAATGCTCGCCAGCACCGACTGCACGCCGGATATCACCATGGCCTTGCATGATGCCTGATGCATTTTCCTGAATGGCTTCAATCCATTCCTGGGTCCGGTCATCGCCCCACTCGTAACGAAGCGCCGATACGTTACCAATCATACCACCGTTTCCACCTCTTGTAATGGCATAACCGTTCTCAACATCGGCAAAGGATGGATCAAACAGGTCCTCCATGGACTGCGGCACATCCGCTTCGTCAATCATATCTTTATTATAGATAAACCCTCTGGCACGGGATGAAAGAGCAATCCACTCGTTGTTTTCGGCACGGTATTCTTCTGCAATGCTGTCCACATTGTCATAATCTCCGCCTACCAGAAGGCCTTCCTGATTTAAGTATTCCAGGCCACCGAGGTCATTTGAGATGAAGACATCTGCCTGCACATTGCCTGCTTCTTCCTGGATCTGAAGTGGTTCTGCACTATGCAATGCGAGGACTTCAATACCAGTTTCGTCTTCAAATTTATCCAGCAGATCCTGTACAAATGTTTCGTTACGTGCTGAGTATACTACAAGTTCCCCACCGGCTTCCACATTTTCATCGTTACCGGGATTTTCATTTCCTCCAGCATTCTCATTCCCGTTGTTCTCACCGCAAGCTGCAAGCAATAACCCCGGAATGAGTAACGCACTGACTAAATACCCCTTTTTCATGTTGAAATCCTCCTTGGATGTATGATTATTTTTGTAATTGATATTGATTATCATTATCAATTACAACTTTAACTCTACATCACTGTTCAAAAATAAACAACACTTTTTCATGAAAAACTATTGACAATCCGGTGATTATTTATAATAATTATAATCAAATACTCTTTATCGATTCATGAAACCCCGTAGAGAAAGCCCGCTCACTTGGAACGGGCAGATTCGGTACGCAAAAGGCTATTCAACTATCTTCGGGTCAGTCATTATTACTCGACAAGCGCGACCAGTTCAGATTTAATGTCGAAGGAGACAGTTGTCCCGACTTCCACATCCTGTTCCACCGGTGCATAAATCAGCATCGGATCTTTCCGGAGATCCGGTTCATTATGCAGACGCACGTGAAGTTCCTGGTATTCGCCACCATAGGTCACCCGCTCAACGGCACCGCAATAAGCACCTTCATCAGAAAGGCGGCAGCCTTCAGGACGAATCGATAACTTCACCTCATCGAGGCTGTGACGGTTAAACTGTTGCGGGAGCATGACCTTGCCGATATTCGTGTGAAAGTGTTGCCCATCCGCATCGAGTTTTCCTTTAAGCAAATTGGTTTTTCCAACAAATTCAGCGACAAAGCAGTTTTTGGGGCAACGGTACATTTCTTTCGGTTCAGCAATCTGCTGAACAATACCGTCCTTCATCACAACAACCCGGTCAGACACGGCAAAGGCATCTTTCTGGTCGTGCGTAACCATAATCGCAGTTGTTTCTGCTCTTCGAAGGATATTAGTCACATCATAGCGCATCTTTTCACGAAGACCTGCGTCAAGATTACTGAACGGTTCATCCATCAGTACGACGTGCGGTTTTGGCGCCAGTGCACGCGCCAGTGCCACCCGCTGCTGCTGACCTCCGGAAAGTTGTGTCGGATAACGGTCCGCATAATCTTCGAGTCCAACCAGTTCCAGGACTTCCTGGGCACGCTTTTTCTTCTCGCGGCTGCTCCACTTATTTAAACCGAACATGACATTCTTGATGATTGTCATATGCGGAAACAATGCGTAATCCTGAAAGACCATCCCAATTCCCCGCTTTTCCGGTGGAATTGAATGGGAATCATTGAAAACGCTCACACCATCAATCGTAATTCGCCCGCCAGACGGATGTTCAAAGCCTGCAATCATGCGCAGTGTTGTCGTCTTCCCACAGCCACTCGGGCCAAGGAGCGTTATGATTTCGCCTTTATTAATCGAAAGATCCAACCCATTCACCGCCGGACCTCCGGCTTTTGAAAATCGTTTTGTGATATTTTCCATGCTGATAAAACTCATTGGACTTCCCCTCCCGTTAGTTCTCGTATCTTCTGAACAAACAGTTTCATACCCACTTTATTTCAACTTTTTTTCGAATTGTCATTGAGAATGATTTTCATTCTGATTGAATTATAGCACGCGCTATTTGCAGGGTCAACGTTCTACAAGGGGTTGTCACAAAATGAACAACTTTTTATCGTTCTATGTATAAAAAGCCTCTGCCATATGCTTGGCAGAGGCTTTCAAAAGATGTCCTTACAATAATTTTTCTCCGAACAAGGAACCGATCAGCCCCACAGCTGCCTCCGCAGTCCGGTTTTTTACATCGAGAATCGGATTGACTTCTACAAATTCCGCAGACGTTAAAACGTCTGCATCAGCGAGCATTTCCATCGCAAGATGCGTTTCGCGGTAAGATGTCCCACCAAGAACCGGCGTCCCCACACCCGGAGCATCCTGAGGGTCCAGTGCATCCAGATCCAGGCTCAGATGAACACCATCAGTCTTTATTTCTTTGAGGTAGTCAAGGGCTTGTGACATCACGTTTGACATGCCAAAGCGATCCACTTCATGCATCGTGAAGACTTTAATTCCTTTCTCAGCAATGAGTTCTTTCTCACCTTCATCAAGGGAGCGGGCACCAATAATGACTATATTTTCAGGCTTGATTTTCGGTGCAAAACCACCGATTTCCGTCAGGGATGGGTGACCGATCCCCAGACTGACCGCGAGCGGCATCCCGTGAATATTGCCGGAGGGTGAAGTTTCTCCGGTATTCAGATCCCCGTGTGCATCATACCAGATCACACCCATATTCTGATATTGATCCGCCACTCCAGCGAGGGAGCCGATCGCTATGCTGTGATCACCTCCGAGGACCAACGGGAATCGCTCTTTTGCAGTTGCTTCTTTCACTTTTTTAGCTAACGCCTTATTCGCATTCACCACGACATCCAGATCTTTCAGATTCGCATCATTCTTTACATCTTTAGCAACGGGATTTTGAATACTGACATCTCCAAGGTCTTCCACGTCGTAGCCCTGGTTTGTCAGCCGTTCAATAACACCTGCATAACGCATGGCACTCGGGCCCATATCGACTCCACGGCGATTTTGCCCAAGGTCCATTGGAACACCGATAACAGATAAATTTTTCTTCATGTACATCACTCCAGCCGGTTAGTTTATTTATCAATATTGATTCCTGTTCACAGAAAACAGGCGCAAATCCGGCGAGTCTCTGACCTCCCCGTTCTGCGCCTGGCATCTCTATCGTTCAAACACCGATCATTTAGACAACAGACCACGGACTCCGAACACGATATTCTGCGGGCGTTCAGCCATCCGTCTCATGTAATAGCCGTACCAGTCCTCGCCAAATGGGATATAGATCCGCATTTTATACCCTTCTTCAACAATTTCTTTTTGCATGTCCGTTCGAAAACCATACAGCATCTGGAATTCAAACTGGTCTCTTGGGATATTGTTTTCTTCTGCGAATTTCTTGATTTCTGCGATCACGTTGTGGTCATGTGTCGCAACAGCTGCATAGCTGCCGTTCTCCATGTGGCGCTTAATAATTTTTATATAGTTGGCATCCACATCTTCCTGCTTCTGATAGGCAACTTCCGGCGACTCCTTATACGCGCCTTTAATCAAGCGGATATTCGTCCCCTTCAGCCGTTCCACGTCCTTCTCAGCTCTGTACAGGTATGATTGAACCGCCGTGCCAACAGCCGTATAGCTTTGACGAAGTTCATGCAGCAGTTCCAATGTGGCGTCCAGATGAGAATAGTCTTCCATATCAATGCGGACAAAAATACCGCCAAGCTGATCGGCACGTTCGAGAATGGCCAGCATGTTATCCCGGCAAAGATTGCGGTCCACATCAAGACCCAGGGAGGTCAGCTTCAAAGACAGGTTACAGTCCACACCGCTTTCGGCAATGGCATCAAGGGTGCGTATGCAATAGTTGGCCGACTCTTCAGCCTCTTCCTTCGTATAGACAAACTCTCCAAGGTGATCCACGGTTCCGGACAGCCCTTGGGCATTCAGTTCACGCACGGTTTCCATTGCATCATCAATGGTTTCACCCGCAATGAGGTTGTTCGCACCAAGCTTTGGTCCCCATTTCCTCGCTTTTCCTTTGACGAATTTATTCTGGGACAAAAACAAAAACAGATTTCTGGTAATCATCGACTCCAACCCCTCTCTCTGATTCAAACAAAGCCTCAACATCGCTTTCAGTCAGGTACTGCTGCGGGAGGGTACATAAAACAGCACCCGACCACAACATGCACAATTTGCATCTGAAATTACGCTTTTAAAACGTCCTTAATCTGACCGATCGCCCATTTCAGGTCGTTCTCGGAAATGACGAGCGGTGGTGCAAAACGGATTACATTCTGCTGCGTTTCCTTACACAATAGACCTTTTTCTTTTAACTGTTCACAGTAAGGCCGTGCAGCTTCGGTCAGTTCCAACCCGATAAAAAGCCCTCTTCCTCGCACTTCAAGGATCTTTGGGTTGTCGATGCTTTCAAGTTCTTCCTTGAAGAAAGAACCCAATCTGAGTGATCTTTCGGCAAGCTGTTCATCTTCCAAAACATCAAGTGATGCCACAGAAACAGCGCAGGAGAGGGGATTTCCTCCAAAAGTGGACCCGTGGGAACCCGGTTCAAAGACTCCGAGAATTTCTTCGTTCGCCGCCACACAGGAGATCGGCATCACTCCGCCCCCGAGTGCTTTTCCGAGAATATAAAGATCCGGTTCCACGTTCTCCCAATCGCAGGCAAATGTTTTACCTGAACGGGCAAGGCCGCATTGAATTTCATCCGCCACGTATAGAACATTTTCCTGTTTGCACAGATCATATGCTTCTTTCAAGAAGCCTTCCGGCGGAATGTTGATACCGGCTTCGCCCTGGATCGGTTCGAACATGAACGCTGCCGTGTTTGGTGTGATCGCTTCTTTTAATGCCTGAATATCTCCGTAAGGAATGACTTTAATACCTGGCAGCATCGGACCGAAATCTTTTTTATAAGCGTCATTGGAGGAGAGCGACACGGCGGTCATCGTCCGGCCGTGAAAGTTTTCTTCACAGACAATGATCTCTGCCTGGTTATCCGGAACTTCTTTTACACGATAGGCCCAGCGGCGAACCGCTTTCACAGCAGTTTCAACGGCTTCCGCGCCGGTATTCATCGGCAGGACCATCGCTTTATTTGTCAGCTTGGATACCCGTTCATAAAAGGCTCCCAGCTGATCATTATGAAACGCTCTGGATGTCAAGGTGATCCGGTCCGCCTGATCTTTCAGTGCCTGTATAATCTTCGGATGACGGTGTCCCTGATTCATTGCAGAGTAGGCGCTGAGCATATCGATGTATCGGTTGCCTTCCGGATCTTCCACCCAGACGCCTTCTGCTTTTGCGATGACAATCGGCAGCGGGTTATAGTTCCTGGCACCATACTTTTCTGTGACTTCAATAATGTTGTTCGTTGTTGTCGTTGTCATATAGCCACCTCCGGTTTGAAAAATGAAATTTTAGAGAGGACTTCCCGAAGGTACGTCCCCCGGGAAGTCTGGTTGAACAATGGATTAAAACATGTCTGAAACAGTTTTTGGCTGCAGGAAGTGCAGCAGATAATCCGGTCCGCCGGCTTTTGAATCCGTTCCTGACATATTGAATCCGCCAAACGGATGGTAGCCTACAATGGCCGCCGTACAACCGCGGTTGAAGTAGAGGTTTCCGACATGGAAATCTTCTCTTGCCTGTTCCAGATGCGCACGGTTATTGGAGATTACCGCACCTGTCAGTCCATATTCAGTGTTATTGGCTTTTTCGATCATTTCATCAAAGTTTTCTGCTTTATCAAACCCGACAACCGGTCCGAAAATTTCTTCCTGCATGATGCGGGATTTTGAGTCTACATCCGCAAATACAGTTGGCTGGATGAAATACCCTTCCGAATTGTCGCCGGTTCCACCGGTCATGAGTTTGCCTTCTTTTTTACCGATCTCAACATAGTCTAATATCTTGTCAAACGCATCCTGATCATTCACAGGTCCCATAAATTTGGAGTTATCGTGGAATGTCGGACCTACCGTCAGCTTCTTTGTTCGTTCAACGACTTTGTCGACAACCGTGTCATAGACGTCTTTATGAACGATCACACGAGAGCATGCGGAACATTTCTGGCCCGAGAATCCAAATGCCGAATAAGTGATCGCTTCTGCTGCCAACTCAAGATCCGCATCGTTATCCACAATAATCGTGTCCTTACCACCCATCTCAGAAATCATTCGCTTCATCCAGATCTGGCCTTCATGAACTTTTGAAGCCCGTTCAGCAATGCGAAGACCAACTGCTTTCGATCCGGTAAAGTTTATGAAACGTGTGCGCGGATGATCCACAAGGTAGTCACCGATCTCACGGCTGGAGCCTGGGATGTAGTTGACAACACCTTCAGGCAGACCTGCTTCCAGCAGAACTTCCATGAATTTATACGCGATGACCGGTGTGGTGCGCGCCGGCTTCAACAGCACTGTGTTTCCTGCTACCATCGGTCCGACTGTGGTCCCTGCCATAATTGCAAAGGCAAAGTTCCAAGGTGAAATGGTAATGCCGACACCCAACGGGATATAGTTAAACTGGTTATTCTCGCCATCACGGGAATTAATCGGGATACCGTCTTTAAGGCGAAGGATCTGACGTGCGTAGTATTCCAGGAAGTCAATCGCTTCAGCAGTATCCGCATCCGCTTCTTTCCAAGGCTTTCCAGCTTCATACGTCAACCATGCGGAGAATTCATGCTTTCTGCGACGGATCATCGCTGAGGCCCGGAAAATGATATTGGCTCGCGCTGCCGGATCCCATTTTTTCCAGGAATTAAACGCTTCGTCCGCTGCCTGCATGGCTTTTTCGGAGAGCTCCTGTGTGCACTGGGAAACGTAACCGACGACTTCTTTATGATTTGCAGGATTTTCTGAAGTTGATTTCTTGTCCGTGAAGACTTTTTCGCCGTTGATAATCAGTGGATATTCCTTGCCGAGCTGTGTTTTCACATAGTCAAGTGCTTCTTGATACTCTTTCCGGTTTTCCTCCACCGTAAAATCTGTAAATGGTTCATGTCTGTAAGGTACTACCATTTTGAAATCCACTCCTTTTAATCGTTTATATTTAAAAATGTTCGACAACTAATACACAATGCAAGATCCATGCCAACCCGAAAAACCCGAAAGAAAGCACTTACAATTCTGAAAACTGAAAATTCTCTTTGCGGAGAAAAATCATTTTGCACCATTATGCAAAGAATGATTGCACCGCGAGCCGTTTTTAACTACACTGAGAGAAGATCATTTGACATCGCTTGGAGGTAAAAGACGAATGCCATCATATAAAGATTCTCACAACACGCCGTTCATTTCATCCATGTACCGAAAGCTGCTGGATTACCTGGACATCGGCATACACATGGTCAACGCTGAAGGGCGTTCAATCATTTACAATCGGAAAATGTCAGAAATGGAGGACATGAATCCAGAGGAAGTGTTGAACAAAAAAATCATGGACATCTTTCTGTTCGAGTCGGAAGAGGAAAGCCGCCTGCTTCAAGCCTTGTATAAAGATAAGCTCCACAAAGATGCCAAACAGGTTTATTTCAATTTCAAAGGCCAGGAAATCACCACCGTCAACAATACCTTTCCACTGACCGTGGACGGTGAAAAAATCGGCGCTGTTGAAATTGCACGCGATATCACAAAACTCGAACGCCTTTCAAGAGAAACCAGTCGCGGCGCCAATGAAGCAAGGTTCACCTTCGACCAGATCATCGGTGAAAGTAAACCGATCATCGATGTGGTCGAAAACGCACGCAGAGCCACGCGAACTGCTTCATCGGTACTGATCTACGGAGAAACCGGGACCGGTAAGGAACTGTTCGCACAAAGCATTCACAACGGCAGCACTCGGGCATCCAAGCCCTTTATCAGTCAAAACTGCGCTGCATTGCCGGATACACTGATCGAGGGTATTCTCTTCGGCTCTGTCAAAGGCGCCTTCACCGGTGCAACCGACCACCCGGGCCTGTTCGAACAGGCACATTTGGGTACACTGATGCTGGATGAAATCAACTCATTAAGTGCTTCTTTACAGGCAAAACTGCTTCGGGCCATTCAGGAAAAATCCATCCGCCGGATCGGCGATACAAAAAACCGTCAGGTCGATGTGCGGATTATTGCCACGATGAATGAAGATCCCGTCCGCGCGCTCGAAACCAATCAACTTCGCGAAGATCTCTACTACCGCCTGAGCGTTGTTTCCATCATGATTCCGCCACTTCGCTACAGAAAAGATGACCTTATTATACTCATTGCCCATTTTATCCGGAAATATAACCGGCTTTTTCAAATGAACGTCCCCAAGGTGACGGATGATGTACTGGCATTGTTTAACACATACGACTGGCCGGGGAATGTCCGGGAGCTCGAGCATGTGATCGAGGGTGCCATGAACCTGATCTATGATGACGAACCCATTGCTTATCAGCATCTTCCTTTGCACATGAAACATAAGTTTTCACTGTCACAGGACAACGGCGCTTATGAAGAACCGTCTTCACTCCCTGCTTCCCTTCCTGATCAGCCACTTCAGGAATACATGGAAACCATCGAAAAAGCCTATCTTGAAAAAGCGTTGCACCAGGCCTCAGGGAATGTGAGCCAAGCAGCAAAGTCACTGGGGATCCAGCGCCAGAGCCTGCAATACCGGATGAAAAAATATCATTTATCTCAGTAAAAACTTTCTGAATCGTAAAAAGTCCGGACCAGCTGTTGTCTGCAGAATAACCCTGCTCGCAAACGGCTGCCCGGACGCTTATTTTTCCAACCAGAAAACGATCATATGATCGATTTTTCTATTCAATTCCTGCCAGTACACTCGAGGAGAATTCTGCAAGCCACTGATCCGGCTCTGCCGCCTCGACCTCAACACCATCGTATTCTGCCATAAGGAGCCATTCCCCTTCAGAGGAGAATTCCGCAATCGTTCCGGCTCCAGCCATTTCAGTATCCACTGATGACTGTTCCCAAGAGAGAATTCCGGCTTCTGCAATTTCAGCATGCGTATCACTTACGTCCGCAAAGGTTGGCAGTCGTGTTTCATCTTCAAGATCCCCGTCAAGTTCATAAGCAAAATCTATCTCCAGTGTTTTCGTTTCAGCTCCCGGAATCGCATAGGCACCTGTTGCTTCACCGGATTGTTCAGCTTCTCCTTCATCAGGTGAGTCCTGAAACTGAAGCAGCTCCGTTTCCTGTGCCGCAGCGATCAGATTGAAGACCTCTTCGAGTTCGTCCAGGGAAGCCGTTTCCGCATCACCACTCGCCTCTTCATTCACGGTTACGGAAATTCCGTATTCTTCAGCCAGATCATCGACCTCATCGGCACTGCCCTCACCATTGTCATTTGCATTCACATTTTCAGCATCATGATTTTCTTCCTCATTCATTTGATTGGTTTCTTCTTCCGGTCCACATGCCATGACCAATAACGGCAGTGCGGCAACTGCACTGTACATTTTCAAACTTCGTTTCATCTGACAACACCCTTTACAAGATTAATATTTTTCCTCTTTCCTGTATAACATAGAATTACCCCTTAATAATGTAAAAAAATATGTTATAAGGTCGTTAATTGTAAATTATTTCTCTCATCAACACAAAAAAGCAGCCCTGGGACATCAAGTCCGGCTGCTTTCGTGCAATCATTCAACGCCTATTCTGCATCTACGATCCGGTTGTTCTCATAACGGTAGATCCGTTCACCTTCGGTCTCTTCTTCCAAAAAGGTCAGCTCCTCCACTTCAAACGTGGTCACTGCAAAGCGGTACACCTGATAAAATTGTTCGATTTCTTCGGGTGTCACTTCCGGATCAACCGTATACATCAAGATCACTTCATCTTCTGAGATATCAATCCCTGTCAACTCAATGCCGAATTCACTCGCAGAGAAATACCAGTCTGCCTCTTCGGTTGTTTCCGTCATGCCACCGAGAATCGCATTCAAAGATGCCGGATCATCAGTCTCCTCTGAACGTTCCTCATCCGTCACCTGGGCACGGACGATCAATGGTCCCCCGTCAGATTCATTCAGATAGTAGCCGCCGTGATCGTTCTCGATGTCCATCTCTTCAATCTCTCCGACCTGACCGAACTGAATACTTTCTCTCTCAGGGGTACTGAAACGGACGTTTGTAATCCCGTATAACGTAAATATTTCGTCAAACCAGCGGGTCAGGATCTGGTGTTCAGCAGAAGTCAGTCCGGCGAGGGACTCTTCTTCGAAAAACAACGCTGCCTCGCTACCTTCGATTTCGACCGCAGACAGCGCGCTGAATCCACCGTTACTCGTCGGATCATTCTGCTGCAAGGTCGTCAACACTGCCTCATCGATGGTTTCGACTGTCTCGCTGAAACCAGGTTGAATGCCTACGACAAAATCGCCATCCTGATCAATTACCTCCGTGGATAAAACCGGATATCGGATGTCGGGCGTTTCTTGTGACTCCGAATTGTTGTCTGATTCCAATTCCACAGACCCGTTTTCGTGATTGTCTTCAAGATCCGCTTCCCGGCTCTCTTCGCCGTCATCCGCCTGGTCATTCTGCGGCACATTCTCTCTATCGTCGGATACATCGTCGCTTGTTGCTGCCATGTTATTCTGATCGGCATCGTTATCCCCTGACATCGGCACCCCGCCGTTTAACATGGAAGGAAGCAATAGTGCGACCAGAAAGAGCGCCGCGGCTGCAGCTGCGACAGGCATTGCCCATGGGGGTTTTTTCTTTTTATCTGAGCGAAGAAGCATTGCGCCCTCATTTTTTTCCTCGATGGCCTGCATGATCGATTCTTTCGATTGTTTATCTTTTAATGCAGGCATATCCGACAGCGTTTTTTCAATGTCCTCTTCTGTCCATCGTTTATCAGTCATTGATGCACCTCCTTTTCATTTGGATCCTGCTGTTGAAGATGACCCTTCAGTGCTTTGATGGCGCGGTGTTGGGTCGTTTTCACCTTACTCTCCGTCCAGCCGAGAACCTCTGCGGCTTCGGCAATGGATAAGGATTGAACGAACCTCAGGATCATCACCTGTTGCTGGTCCTCCGTGCATTTTTCGAGCATCTTGTACACTTCCTGCACTTCTTCTTTCTGTACGACAATTTCGTCTGGCAGGGGATCCCGGTCTTCAATTTCAAATTCCCGCTCGCTGAACTCATATTCTTTTCCTTCCGCACGCCGTTTTTTTCGGGATTGCTTGCGGATATGATCAATTGCCACATGCTTGGCAACAGAGTAAAGCCAGGTCTTCTCAGTACTTTTTCCTTCAAATGTTGAGAAGGAATTGAGGACTTTGATATAGACTTCCTGAACAAGCTCTTCTGCGGTTTCGCGGTGCCGGACAAGGTAGAATAAATATTGAAACAGCTGGTGGTGGTACTGTTCGTATAGCCGGTCAAATTCCTCCCTCACACGATTACCTCCCTTACCTGTTTAGTTTGACGCTGATTTCATCAAAGAGTTACATCTTACATCGTCATAAATGCCCGGGCCCAGATCAATCCGCCAATCACGAATCCAACCACCAGCAAAATGATTCCCCATTGCCAATTTTTCATTGTATGTCTTCCTTTCTCTGGATACAGAATTCCTGTATAGTTTAGCAGAACTCACCTTCTAAAGAAATCTTCTTGTAACTTTTCTAAACCGGTAACGACAAACACAGTGAGTCAGCTAACACAAATACATAACCATACGAGAGGAGCATACATGATGAAAAAAATGAAAAGCATCATCCTGACTGCCAGTGCCGTTTTTCTGTTAAGTGCCTGCGGAGAAGGCAACACCGACGAGGAGGTTACCGGGTCTTCTGTCAATAACGGCAACAATGAGAACCTGGATGTCAATGAAGCGAATAATCATGAGGAAGACAACGAGAACAATGCAAACGAGCATAACGTCAACGAAAACAATCAGGCTAATCAAAATGAGAACAACAATGAGGACCAGGAGGCCAACGAGGAAGCAGTGGAGACGTTGAGCAGTGTGTCATTGTATTTCTCAGACGATCAGCTCCTTGAAAGTTACCGGGTCATTGTGGAAGAAGAAGTGACTTTGGATGAGGACGGGGCAATGGATGCCTTTGACCTTTGGCTCGAAGGTCCACCAGCTGATGACTTGTACCTCCTGGTTCCGGAGGATGTAAGCGTTCAGTCCATCAGCTTCGATCATGGGACGGCGACCATTTCATTCTCACCTGAAATTAATGATGCCAACCTTGGCACAAGCGGCGAACTGATGCTGACAGAACACATTGCCATGATGTTCGAACAGTTTGGATATCATGAAACAGCCATACTCATTGACGGGGAAGTCACCGATTACTTCCTGGGGCACATGGATCTTCAGGACCCTGTCCAGGCAGGAAATCCTGAAGACTATGACATTTATGAATAAAACATCACCAGCCACTCCGCTCGCGGGGTGGTTTTTCACTGAAAATATTCGTGCATCCCGTCAGAATTTTCGCTATAATGAGCGATGGGAAGGGGAGGATACACATTGATTTCAAAAACGGATAAAACGATCATGCACTGTTACCCGGGACTCGTGGCCGTAGTAACAGTCAAACACGGGGATACGGTCAACATGATGGCTGCCGGCTGGCATTCCTACATGTCCTATGACCCACCGATTTACGGAGTAGCGATTGCCCAGGAACGTCATACGCATCAACTCGTTAAGGACAGCCAGTCTTTCGTGATTAATTTTGTCCCGGCGGAGTCTGCCCACCTGATCGAGGGGGCCGGTAAATCATCCGGACGAGACGGCGACAAATTCTCGAGCCTCGACGCGCGCTGGACACCGGGGGAGAAAACCGAATCGCCAGTTCTTGATGATGCTTACGTAGCCTATGAATGCAGCGTATGCGGGATGCATGCATACGGTGATCATGACTGGATTGCAGGTGACATTGTCACTTTTTATCAGGACAGTGACCGCTTTGAAAAAGACACGGGCTTCCCGGACTTTCATAAACTGCAGTTGCCGCTGTATCTCGGCAGATCCCATTATCTGATTCAGGACAAAACCACCACGAGAAAGATCGTTGACCTTGACTGATGCTGCACCAAAAATACAGGCGCTTACCGTGAACGGTGAGCGCCTGTATTATTTTGTTCCTGAATATAGGGTACTATCCATTCTTCTGTTTCAGGTCTTGCGTAATAAAAGCCTTGCACATGGGTACATCCTTTTTCAAGAAGAACACGTGCCTGTTCCAAGGTCTCCACCCCTTCTGCGACAATATCCAATTCCAGGCTGTCCACGAGATGAATCAGTGCATAAAGGATAGCTTCCCCTTTGGAACCACTGCCGATTTGGCTGATAAAGGATTTATCGATTTTAATCCGATCCACCGGGAGCGTGCTCAGGTGATCCAATTTTGAGAACCCTGTTCCAAAGTCGTCGATGGCAATCGAAATGCCTGAAGAACGAAAATAGTCGAGATGCTTAAATAACGTATC
Organism: Salisediminibacterium beveridgei; assembly: GCF_001721685.1. Taxonomy (GTDB): domain Bacteria; phylum Bacillota; class Bacilli; order Bacillales; family Salisediminibacteriaceae; genus Salisediminibacterium; species Salisediminibacterium beveridgei. Next base: position 3,026,910 of record NZ_CP012502.1, read on the forward strand.
AGAGTTGGCGAGCGATGTCGACTCGGTAATCTCCAGTTCAATCTGACCCGGAAGGACCTGATAATCTTCCATGACAGCTTTCAAAAAGGACCCGAATGTCCGGGACTCAATCAATGAACCGGAGACATTAAATGCCACTGAACCGTTAAAGCTCCATTTTTCACGCCATATACCAACTTTTTCAAGAACCTCGGTTATCATCCGTTCCGTCAATGGCTGAATTTTCCCCGTTTCTTCTGCGAGAGCAATGAACTCCGGAGGGGGAATCATACCGAGTTCCGGATGCTCCCAGCGTGACAGCACTTCCACCCCTTCGACAAACCCGGTTACAAGATTCAGTTGCGGCTGAAAGACGAAATAAAATTGTCCGTCATCCAGCGCTTTGAACAGATCATCACTCATGGCGATTCTCCGCTTTACTGCTTCACGCATTTCCATTTCATAAAATTGATAGGTCCCTTCTGCAAGAGGGGCTTTTTTTGCTTCATACATCGCCGTGTCGGCCGCAGACATCAATTCATTGACATTCGCAGCTGCTTCAGGGTATTTGGCGATGCCAATACTCGCCGTAACCGAGAAGTGGGACTCCCCATCAATGGCAATCGGCTGGCGCACCTGTTTCAGCAATTGCTCTGCAATTCGGCTGATCGCTGCTTGACCAGTCTCACTCACAACAAAAACAAATTCATCACCGCCAAGCCTTGCCGCCAGCCCGCCGATCTTCTGTTCCATTTCCTGAAGGCGTCGGGCGGTTTCTAACAGAACCTCGTCCCCGGAATCATGGCCAAAGGCATCATTGATATCCTTGAAGGTATTCAAATCGAGAAATAAAACTGCTAAAGACTCGTTCTGTTCGATTTTTTTGTTTAACTGCTCGTACAGATAACGCCGGTTTGACAGTCCGGTCAACGTATCAAAATTCGCCATTTCCCAAAGAATCCGGTCTGCCTGCTTACGACTTGTCACATCTTTGAAAAAAACAGCCAAACCGCCCTGATCTCTCGGATACGCATGCACTTCAAACCATTTATCCAATGCAGGAACATAGTCTTCAATGCTCTGTGCCATCTTCGACTGAACAGCCTTTTCCGAAGATTCCTGCATCCCACTATTACGCAGGAGGGGAAACTCCTCCCAGATGTGTTCACCGATCAGATCTTCCCGGTTGCGTTCAAGGAGGCGACCCGCTTCCTGATTGACATACGTAAATCGCCATTCGTAATCAAGGGTGAAAAAGGCATCCGTCATACTTTCGAGAATATTCACCGTTTGATTTTTCATCCATTCGCTCTCGGTTATGTTACGGTGGATGATCAAAGCACGGACGATACCCGTTTCATCTTGAAGAGGCGTAACCGTCATTAAAAACCAGCGCTCCATATCCGGTGCATGGCAAGGATATTTATTGGTATATTGCGGAATGTCACCGTTCAGAACACCCACAATGCCTTCATATTCCCGCAGGGCATTTCCCTGATTCAGCACAGTCAGGTAGTTCACACCCACATCTGTATAGGCCGGGTCTCCCTGATTCTCCTGGCTGAACCTTGCCCAGGCGAGATTCGTCATGGTGATATAGCCCGCATCATCGATGACCGCTGCATGATCAGGATGTGCGTCGAGTGCCATTTTAACATTGATATGCTCTGTCATTTTGCATCAGACCTTTTTAACTATGTCGTATGTAACTGATATTATATTCTATTCCACGTGATATTGATAGGCCACCTCCTTAAAATTTCCTTCATTTGAAGTTTTACCATGCTGCTGAAGTACTAACTCCATCTGGCAGAGTTGCTGAATTGGCTGCAAAAAATCAGGTTTGTTGCCAAGTGACGACAAGCCTTTGATGCACTTATACTTCATCCCTCTTGAAAATGTCATTTTATGAGAATTTTTAAATGCCCGCGCATGATACATACGCGGACTCCATTGGACGATGCATTACTGAATCATCATTTCCAATAATCCTTCAAATTCCTGTTCACTTCCGATCATCGCTTCATTCGTGACCAGAAGATCATAGTAATTCCGTTCTGAAAACCAGTTGGCGATCCACTGATTTTCATCTCGCAGCACCAGAACCTCTTCTCCGGATACTTCCCAGTGTTCCGTGTTTTCGTAATCAGTCAATAAGCGCAGGAAACCATTTTTACTGATGTCGAGCTGCCCGTAATTCTCAAACGATGTATGGTAGTAGTTCTGCCTCATCGACTCTTCATTGAGGGCATTTTCTTCATTGTAATCCTCAAGGTCTTCTTCCGTTATATCATTCTCCGGTGCCCGTTCACCGAATGAAAAGGTGTAACGGTAAGGTACGCTTGCGTATTCATTATCCTCTGGATTGTCTTCGTCCCGGTATGAAAGCCTGACATTGGAAGAGACCGCTGTCACTTCCCAATCGGCAGGGTAGTCAAAGGATGTGTATGAAAAGTCTTCGTGGACGAGATTGTGAGGAAATTGATCACTTTCTTCTTCTTTCCCCTCATTTCCGCAACCACTCAGCAGCACCGCCATAAGCAGGCAGCCAAGAATTAGTTTTTGCATGAAGTATTCCCCCTCAGTATCTTGGCGGATTCGATGATATTCATTGTTTAACATGATAAAATATAGCTATTGTTTGATTGGAGGACGGTCGTGATGAATCAGGAAGACGTAAACACCGGGTATATTCCCTTGATAGATAACAATCACTCGTATTATTTAGAGCAATGGCAAAAGCATAAAAATCCGGAGCGTTACAGCGGTTTGAACTGGGGCGCATTGTTATTGACGCCGTTCTGGCTCAGTTACCGTCATCTGTACGACTGGCTGATGCTTTATTTTCTGATGCAACTGACCGTTGCCGTGATCGTATCTTTTATCCCATTTATCCTCAGCTGCCTGGGTCTTGAACATAACCCAAGCCTTGTCCCCTGGTTCGCGGGTGTGATCGGATTCTGGTCCGCTAACGCCTTTTTTGGACTGAAAGGCAATGCGCTCTACTACAAGCGCATCCAGTTGCTGAGTCAAAAACACAATGTCTCCCCACTATTCTACCGTTCGGGTGCCTCTTTGAAAAGCGGTATTCTGACAGGGATATTGAGCCTGCTTTTATTCAGTCCGATCTATGCAATGGCTGAGCAATGGACATTTAATCCATCACTCGATCCCGGCGTCTATGTATTTTCCGACAACAGCCGGGTACCAGCCGGTCAACTAGACGTGGAAGAGAGACCCCATTTCATAAAATATGAAGCACGCATTAATTTGTTGTTCATCCATGATCAGCCTGTGGGTGATCGTGATTTCCGCCTCTTACTCGAACGGGAATTGGACGATGGTGAAAAGGAAATGATCCGGGACCGGACTTTCAACATCTTTTCATCAGATACGGTTACTCTTGATCTCCTTGATTCGGAGGATCCCCTGACAGATACTGGCACTTACCACCTGGCCATCTACCTTGATGAAGAGCAAACCGCAACCGAATCCTTTACGATTTCCCTGCGGTAGTGTTGTTTCGGTCTCTAGACAGCAGGGTATTATTTAGTTATTATGAGGAATGCTACACAAATTTCCGTCATTCTTCCAGTGACATAATCGAATGAAAGGGGGCTATCCGGAACGAACGGATAGACACAATTCATGGATAAGTATTCCTACGAAACGAAAAATCCCAATATCGTCTTTTACATCTCAGCACCACTGGTAGCGCTCTTTGTCCTTTGGGGAGCTTTTTTCCCTGCGAACCTCGCCAACGTCTCTGCTGAAGCACTGGCCTTCACGCTGGATAATTTTGGCTGGTTTTACATGCTTGTCACCGCATTTTTCATCGGTTTTGTATTATTTCTCGCCGTGAGCCCTTTCGGGAAACTCAAGCTCGGGAAACCTGACGAAAAACCTGAATTTCGTTTCATCTCCTGGCTTGGAATGTTATTCGCTGCCGGAATCGGGGTCGGGTTCGTCTTCTGGGGTGTGGCTGAACCGATTTTATATTACTTCGATCCACATCCGGATTACATAGGTCAAAGTGATGCCGTCCGGGCAGAAGCCGGGCTCCGATACGGGGTCTTTCACTGGGCACTTCACCCATGGGCCATTTTTTCCCTGGTTGCTCTCACACTTGCTTACGTTCAATTTCGAAAAGATCAGCCGGCATTGATCAGTTCTGCCTTTCAGCCGATTCTCGGCGACAAGGCTCATGGGCCATTCGGTAAAGCCATCGATGTGCTTGCCGTATTGGCTACTGCAACGGGGGTTGCGACCACCTTCGGGCTCAGCGCCTTACAGATTACAGGAGGATTATCCTACCTCGTTGACTGGATTCCAAATAATGCAACAGTCAACTTTATTATCATTGCCATCGTCACGGTTCTGTTTATTTTCTCCGCAGCAACCGGCGTCGATAAAGGGATCAAGATCCTCAGTACAACCAACCTGATTATCGCAGGTACACTGCTGTTCTTTGTGATCATCGTCGGACCGACACTCTTTATTGCACAGAACTTCGTATCAGTGATGGGGAATTATATGTCCAACGTCGTTCAGATGAGTTTTGATCTGAATCCTTTCGGAGACGGTGAATGGCTCGGTAATAATACCATTTTCTTTTGGGCCTGGCATATTTCCTGGGCGCCGTTCATGGGGATTTTTATCGCCCGCATTTCTCGCGGCAGAACGATTCGTGAGTTCGTAGCCGGTGTTCTGATTGTGCCTTCACTGTTAGGGGCTCTCTGGTTCACCACGTTCGGCGGGACCGGATTGAGCATGATTTTGGGCGGAAATGATGAAATCGGTAATCTCGTAATGGGTGATGTGGAACTGGCTCTTTTCGCTATGCTTGGCGAACTGCCTCTGTCTCTCATCACGAGTGTGATTGCCGTGATTTTAATTCTGATTTTCTTCATTACGTCCGCAGACTCCGCTTCCTACGTACTCGGCGCCATGACATCCCAGGGCAGCCTGAGTCCAAAGCTCTCCATTAAAATCATCTGGGGCTTCCTGATTGCGGGTACAGCCAGTGTCCTGTTAATCAGCGGTGGACTGGAAGGCTTACAGACCGCTTCCATTGTTGCGGCGCTTCCTTTTGCCATGATCATGGTTGTCATGATCTTCAGTCTCCTGATCATGATGACGCAGGACATGAAGAAGGACAAAATCAAAACCCAACGCAAACAGACCAAGCGGGTCAAAGATGCCGTATATGGCGGTTTGAAAGATGATTTCTACGACGAATTCCGTGAAGAAGCCTACGACGAAATGAAAGAGGAAGTATTTGATCAGATGAAAGAAGAAGCCTATGAAGACTTCAAAGGCGAGGCTTATGATAAAGTCAAAGATGAAGTCTATGAACAGGTCAAAGAAGAGGTTTACGAAGACATCAAAGAAGAAGTCTACGAGGAGTTCAAAGAGAAAATTTATGAAGATCTCCGGGATGACCTCAGTGAACAATTAAACGGTGAACTCGAGTCACCTGATGACGATTCTGACAATCAAAAGAAATAAGGAAAAGCCTTGCTGATCTCTTCGGAGAAATCAGCAAGGCTTTTTTCAGGTCAGAACAAAAAGACACCGAGCAAAAATGCCACGAACGATCCCGCAATGCTCAAGATCACATAGAGACAGGCTGGTCCAAACGCTTTCTTTTTGATCAGCTGTATTGCTTCCACGCTGAATGTGGAATAGGTCGTGAACGCGCCCCAAAAGCCCGTTCCGCCGAAATAGAAAACAAGCGGCACGCTGTCCGAAGCGACGACACCGTCAAAAAGCAGCCCCATCATGAGACCGAGTCCAAAAGAACCGAGCACATTTACGATCAGCATCGCATTTGGTAAACCTTCCTGCGAAATCTGACGTTTGATCAGTACACCCAGGTGAAAGCGGGCGACGGCACCCAGGCCGCCTCCCAGTGCTGTGACAAATAGCGCTGTAATACTCATTTCCCCTCACCTCCGGCGGCTTTTTGCCCGAGATGAATCCCAAACCACGCCGCAGCCATACCGCCACTCAAGGAAATCAATACATAAGTTGCTATCATCAGGACAGCACTTTCCGACGTCACACTTAACAGACCGACATCACCCATAAACGTGGACATCGTCGTGTATCCTCCGCAAAATCCGGCTCCAATCCCTTCCTTCAAAACCGGACTGACGTGACGAATGATAATCCATCCCGTAACAAGACCCAGCAGGAAGCTTCCGGTTATGTTTTCGACGACTGTCCCCGCCGGAAACATGGTTCCTGCCGTGAACTGGTTGATCAAAAAGCGCAAGATCGTGCCCAAAAACCCGCCGGCAAAAACCGCCAGGGTCAGTTTCAACGTATTGCTGGACATGACTGTTCCTCCCTTACCTGCCACAAATTCTGATTCTTCTATACTTTATCACACCGCTTTTCCGAAAAAAACGGCATCTCCTGCAATGAGGAGATACCGTTTATTGTTATTTACTGATTTACTTCATCAAGCATTTTGTCGTTGAAACCGAACATCCAGGTGAGTACGAAAGCGACACTCAGTGCAATCACATTCGTCAGGATATACAGCACGAACGGCAGGAAATCGTAGATATACAAGAGCATACCCGGTATGACAGTAACAGCCATTCCGTTTCCTTGAAGATTAAAGAGTGCTGCGAAGAAACCACCTGCTGCACCTCCGGCAAGACCCATCACAAATGGTTTAATGTAACGGAGGTTAACACCGAAGATCGCCGGCTCTGTAATCCCGAGAAATGCAGAGATCGAGGACGGGAAAGCCAATGCTTTCAGCTTTTTCGATTTCGTCTTCACAGCGACGGCCAGTGCCGCACCACCTTGTGCTGCAATACCTGCTGTAATCAATGCGTTAAACGGATTAAACCCATCATCCGCGAGGAGTTGGATTTCAAACAGGTTAAAGATGTGGTGAACACCCGTGATGACAATCACCTGATGAAGCCCACCGATAATCAGACCACTCAGACCAAACGGCAATTCCAGCACAACATTCATTGCGGCCATAATACCCGTTTCAACAATGCTGAATATTGGACCTAGAACAAACAGTGCTGCCGTGATCATAATCAGAAGTGTTAAGAATGGGGTTAAAATCAGGTCAAGTGCTTCCGGTATACGTTCACGCAGCCACTTTTCCAGCTTGGCACCCAGGAAACCCGCGATAAAGGCCGGCAGGACGGAACCCTGATAACCAATGACCGGGATGAAACCGAGAATATACAATGGATCTGCATCTCCGGAACCTACTGCATACGCATTCGGCAATGCCGGGTTGACAAGCATCAGACCAAGGACAATACCGATGACCGGACTGCCCCCGAATACCCTGAACGCCGACCATGCAATCAGTGCAGGTAAAAAGGCAAATGCGGTGTCCGTTAACACCTGGGTGTAGAGAAGGAAATTTTCCGAGATGTCCGCAGGCGTCATTCCGAAAATCGCCAGAATTTCTTCCTGGGTCAAGAGCCCGCGAAGACCCATAAAGAGACCAGTTGCAACGAGTACCGGGATGATCGGAACAAAAATGTCCCCAAACGTCCGCAGCAGTCTCTGGATTTTATTTCCTTTTTGAGCGGCATCTTTTTTCTGTTCGGAACTTGACGATTCTGGTGCACCCAGTCCGATGATTTCTGTATGAATTTTATTAACAGTGCCTGTACCGAAAATAACCTGAAACTGTCCGGCATTGTAAAATGCCCCTTTGACCTTATCCAGTTCCTCCACTTTCCCCTGGTCAATCTTTTCTTTGTCTGTCACCATGATTCGTAACCGCGTCGCACAATGTGCTACGGATTCAATGTTTTCCAAACCACCAACCGCTTCAATCAGCTGTTCGGCAATCTGCTTGTTCTCTTCAGCCATGCTTAGCTCTCCTTTCACTTCTTAAAATTCCCTGATGAGACCATGTGAACAACCAATGGAATCGATTCCATATAGATTAAAATAAAAGAGGAATTCGTGTGTAATCGATTCCACACTTTTATTGTAGACTATCCCGCAAGAGAAGTCCATACTTCATCACGATTTTTTTCGTTTTTTTCACTGGTTTATTGATTTCCTCAAGCATCAAGGTTGCAATACGTATACCCGCATTTTCGTATTCATAATCCACCGTGGACAACATCGGTGTCACATAGTTTGCCACTTCTGTTGCCCCGATACTGATAAAAGCCACGTCATCAGGAATCTCCATGCCCCGTTCTCTCGCCTCTTGCATCGCTCCGATAGCTAAACGATCTGTCACAGCAAAAACAGCAGTCGGTTTCTGATCTGCTTTCATTAATTCACTGAATCCGGTTTTTCCTGATGAACTTGTGAAATCTGCAGTTTGAATCCACCGTTCATTAACCGGCAAACCGTGTACTTCCATGCCATCGAGATAGCCACGTTTTCGTTCAAATCCAACGGCGATATCCGCTTCTTCCACTCCGATAAAGCCTACGTGACGATGACCTGCCTGAATGATGGCATCCATGACACTTCGGGCAGCCTGATAGTCATCATAGACGACAGAAGATGCGACAGGTGTAAGATCCTGACCAAGCACGACGACTGGAACTCTCGCTTCCTGAATCGCCCGGATGACCTCATCGTTTTGAACCGTGCCAAACAAAATGATTCCATCCACTCTCCGGCTTTCCAGCAGCCGGATATGTTCGGCTTCTTTGGACGCATCGAGATTCGTATTGGATAAAAGGATTTGATACCCGTGAGTGGATAACTGATGGTCAATCCCTTCCACAACACGGCTCACTGTTTCTGAGCTGAGTCTCGGCAGAATCACACCGATGACGTTGGTCTTTTTTGTTCGCATGGATTTTGCCTGTTCACTTGGGACATAGCCCGTTTCTTCGATGACCCGGAGGACCTTGGCTTGCACCGCCTCACTCACATAGCCATTTTTATTAAGGACTCTCGACACCGTCGTTCTTGAAACGCCCGACAGTCTGGCAACGTCATTAATCGTGACCACTTCAATCCACTCCTCTTACTTACATTCAACTGACCTGAAAAAAACCTGCTGTCTGTGACAGCAGGTTTTGAATGATTTAATGAATTTACTGCTTTACGACGTTTGCTGCCTGTGGTCCACGGTTTCCTTCGACGATTTCGAATTCAACAGTCTGACCTTCATCAAGCGTCTTGAATCCTTCAGCTTGAATCGCTGAGAAGTGTACGAATACATCGTCACCATCTTCGCGTTCGATAAATCCAAATCCTTTTTCTGCGTTAAACCATTTTACTGTGCCTGTCATCATGACATCGGCCTCCTTGTAACAAAATCTTTGAATCACGTAAAAACCTTTCATGCCTTGCAATGTTTCTATTGAGGCCGAGAAGTGTTTTCCGAATTCAATTACCCCGTTAATATACCATATAAATCCCAATGATTCAAGCTTTGAATCGAAAATGCTTTTCAATTTTACAGGTTTTCCTATTGTTCGACCTGCAGAGTCACTTCCCTTTGCAAAGACAACTCCTCCATCAGTTCGCCATCATTTAATGTCAGCTCTGCTTCAGCACGAACTTCATACTCGCCTTCATCAGCAGTAAATCGGACCAATGAACCTTCGTATTGTTCCCCTTCAACCAAAGCAAATGGTTCTCCCTGACTGGATTGAGCCGAACTTTCATAAACGGTTTGTTCACCACGCGTCACATCCACAATTCTGATATCTGAATCCGTTAATTCCACCGTGACTTCATCCGAACCGTCGTGAACAATAACCGGTGTGATATAAAGTGTCCCGCTCGTATATTGGGCTTCGATTTCCAGGTGAATCCCTTCTTCATTCGTTGGCGGCTGGCAACCCGCTGTAAAGATTAACATGAACAGCATCAACATTTTCATTACAATCTTCCCCCTTTTTTCCACGGTTATTATACCATATTTTCTCAGAAAAAATACTACCGAAAAATATTAGGCGTTTTTGTGAACAGGTAAGTATTTACGAGCAAAAGAAAGGTAATAGTCGTTATTCTGTTATGACTTTCGCTTACATTGGATTTTGAGGATTTTCATTTCTCTGTTATGCTTCATCATGTTGTAATCGGACGGATGTCCTGCGGGGATATCCACAGATAAATAATATAAAAGAGGTGTTCACAATTGAATACGATTCAACAAGTTAAACAATCCTGGTTCTCGAACGTCCGCGGTGACGTATTGGCAGGGATTGTTGTTGCACTGGCACTCATACCTGAAGCCATTGCCTTTTCCATCATTGCAGGCGTCGATCCGATGGTCGGATTATATGCGTCATTTTCCATTGCTCTTGTCATTGCTTTTATCGGTGGCCGTCCGGGCATGATTTCCGGTGCCACAGGTGCCATGGCACTTCTGATGATCACCCTCGTGTCCGACCACGGGCTTGAGTACCTGCTCGCTGCGACCATTCTTACCGGTATCATACAATTTTTATTCGGTGTATTTAAACTGTCGAGCATCATGAAGTTTGTACCGCGATCGGTCATGATCGGATTCGTCAATGCGTTGGCGATCCTGATTTTCACGTCTCAGCTGCAGCACTTTGTCGGCGAGACATGGATTATGTATTCATTGGTGGCGTTAACCCTTGCGATCATTTACATTCTGCCACGTTTTACGACGGCCGTTCCGTCGACCCTGGTAGCAATTATTGTCGTTACCGCTATTGCCATCATCATGAATATGGGTGTCCGAACTGTTGGAGACATGGGTTCTTTGTCTTCAACCTTACCGATCTTTGCACTTCCTGGTATTCCCGTTACCTTTGAAACATTTATGATCATTCTTCCTTATTCATTGGCTCTTGCCGTAGTCGGTATTCTTGAATCGCTCCTTACTGCTTCTATCGTCGATGATATGACAGATACGGAAAGCGATAAGAATAAAGAATCACGTGGTCAGGGCGTTGCCAATATGGTAACAGGCTGTTTCGGCGGTATGGCGGGCTGTGCCATGATCGGTCAGTCCGTGATCAATGTCAAATCCGGTGGGCGTGGGAGGTTGTCGTCTCTCGTGGCCGGTGTGACACTGATGTTCATGATTATTGTACTCGGTCCTTTGGTCATTCAAATTCCAATGGCTGCTCTTGCCGGTGTCATGATCATGGTATCCATCGGTACATTCGACTGGAGCTCTTTGATCAATATTCATAAAATCCCGAGAACCGATGCCACTGTCATGGTTACGGTTGTCGGAACCGTAGTGATCACCCACGATTTATCCATCGGTGTTCTTGCCGGGGTATTGATGAGTGCGATCTTCTTTGCCTGGAAAGTCTCCAAGGTTCACGTTGATAAAATTTACAGTGACAAAAACCGTTCCGTTACGTATCATGTAAATGGACAGCTGTTCTTCGCATCCGTCACAGATTTCCTCGAGAAAGTGGATTTCAATGAAGACGTGGACAGTGTTACATTTGACGTCAGCCAGTCTCATCTATGGGATGACTCAGCTGTTGGTGCCTTTGATAAAATCGAAAGCAAATTTGAACAGCGGAACATTCCGGTTCACTATACGGGAATGGATAGAGAGAGCTCACAGCTCTACGATCGGATTAACGGATTAAGTAAAGCATCCGGACATTAAATCGACGACTTAATCCCTGCTCTTATTCTGAGAAGCAGGGATTTCTCATGTGTAAACAGAAAGTAGACTAAGACAAAACCAGGAGGTTACCATATGTTTTCAAAAATTATTCTCGCAGCAGATGGATCTGACCATTCAGTCCGTGCCGCAAAAAAAGCCCTCGAACTGGCAAGAATCTCGGAAAGTCCAGCGATCGAGCTGCTCCACGTCGTCTCCGGAAGTACGTCAAAGACCGACGTCCTCCATCACGGCGATTCAGACTCCGCTACCCGAAAACGCCTGAAAGAACTGGAGCCGATCGTGAATATGATCGAGGCGGAAAACATTCCCGTTTCCATTGAAATGATCACAGCAAGCAGTAATGTAGCCGAGTCCATCATTAAACATGTCAATGATGTGCATCCGGATGTCCTTGTACTTGGCAGTCGCGGTCTGAGCTCGGTTCAGACCATGGTACTCGGAAGCGTCAGCCACAAAGTCATGAAATATGTCAAAGCACCCGTCATGATGGTGAAATAAGGAGTGAAAGCCGATGGTCAAAGACACCGGTGAACGAATTATCCCGGCTTATATGAAACCATCCAACGGACTCTTACTGGAACATCTGGCCCGCTATGATTTTGCCAAACCCTACGTCCGGGGCCGGGTTCTTGATCTGGCCTGCGGCAGCGGTTACGGCACCGCTAAAATTGCCAAAGCACGAAAAAAAGAAATCACTGAGATCATCGGTGTGGATGTGGATGAAGAAATCATCCACTTCGCCCATAAAGAGTATTATCATCCGTTAATGACCTTTAAAGTTGCAGACGGCACGTCACCTGATTTAATCGATCAGCTTGGTACGTTCGACAGTATTCTTTCCTTTGAGACGATCGAACATGTCCCCGACGACAGAGCATTTTTCAAACAGTTAATGAGCCTCTTGAATCCGGGCGGGTATCTGGTGATGTCCACGCCCTTCGGCCGAGGACGAGGCGTGTCATCACGTTCACCTTTTCATTACTACGAATTAACGGAAAAGGAACTCACAGAACTGGTGAATGATCCTGCTTCCGGCGTTAAATCAACCATGATCTATTACCAGAACAGCGTGGCACTTGAGCGTGAGAAACGTGAAGGTGTTCACTATCCTATCGCCGTTGTCGTCATTCAAAAAACGGTATAGTCAAAGAACCCCGGATCAGATAAATCGATCCGGGGTTTCTTCTATGAATTTTGCAGGCTTTTCCCAGCTTCTTGTTCTTCAAAAGGCGTCATTGAACCGTCCTCCGGTTTTTCAGGCGGGTCACCGTAAAAGAACAGCTTCCGGTCCCGATACAGAAGATAGCCTGACAGGCTGAAGGCAAGGATATCTGCAAGAGGGAAAGCAAGCCAGACACCCAGCACACCAATATAAGGCGGAAGGATTAAAACAAGCGGAATCAGAAACAGCACCTGACGGGCAAGGGAGAGAATCAGCGCCGGACGGGCATGCCCGATCGCCTGATAAATCCCGCCACTGACGACCTGTGCACCAATCAATACGGCCATGGCAAAAACGATCCGCATCCCTTCACTGCCGGCAGAAATGACCGCCGGATCCTGAGAGAAGATACGCATTAATAACTCCGGCATGATCATCATGACGACAAAGACACCTGCAGAAAAAATCGTGACCACTTTCAGCCCGAGACGAATCGTCTCTCTGAAGCGCGCCATCTGTTTCGCACCGTAATTGTAACCGATTAACGGCTGCATCCCTTGCAATATCCCCATCATCGGCATCAGTGCGAACATCGACACACGCTGGACGATGCCGAATACGCCAACGTAAAATTCCCCTCCGTAGCGGATCAGCATCGCGTTGATGGCCACCATCATGACGCTTGCAGATACCTGCCGGGCAAACGCAGGCATCCCGATAACGAATATCTCTTTTACCACCCTGAACTGCAATGTCATAAATGCTTTGGATATCACGAGTGAACTGTGTCCGCGAAGAAAGTAACCCAGCGTCACAATCGCTGTGACGGCCTGTGAGATCACCGTTGCAACGGCCGCCCCCTGAACCCCCATGTCCAGCCATACAATGAATACCGGATCCAGGAGTATGTTTAAAACGGACGGAATAATCATCGTAATCATGGCAAACCGGGCATTACCTTCCGAGCGGATAATCGCATTGGTACTGAAACCAAACGTGAAGAGTACCGTCGCCAGTGTAATCGGGAATATGTATTCCGTCGCATAGCCCATGATCCCGTCAGTGGCACCGAAGAGTCGTAAAGTCGGCTCAAGTACCGTAAAGGCCGCGATGACACCCAGCACCCCGGTGATCAGTACGATCGTTAAAATATTTCCGAAGACAAGATTTGCTTCTTTCTCCCGGCCTTCCCCGAGCCGTCTTGAAATCAGTGACGAACCACCGATTCCCAGGGTTGCGGCCACGGCCATCATGATAATCATCAGCGGGAAAGCGAATGTGACCCCTGCCACACCTTCCACGCCGACAAAATAGGATATAAAAATCGTATCCACAATATTATAAAGGGACATCACGAGCATCCCGATAATCGCCGGAATCGACATTCTTAACAGGAGTTTACCAATGGGTTCCTCACCCAGTTTCCTGCTTTGTTCTTTTTGATCCATACCCGCTTACTTCCTTTCAATCGCATGACCATCAGACACATTCTCCTGAATGGTGTGCAGCATTTCCAGCATTTTTTCTTTTTCTTGATCAGTCAGCCCCGATGTCAATTTTTCCTCAAGTTCTTTGATGGCTCCCCAGATCTGTTCTTCCATATGAATTCCGGATTCAGTCAGGCTGATTTCTTTCACCCGTCTGTCTGATGCGGAGTCAGATTTCTCAATGAGGGCTTTCTTATCCAATGAGTCAATGATCCCGTTCATCGTCGAACCTTTAATATACATTCGTTCCTGCAGCGCAGTTTGAGACTGCCTGCCGAACCTCTTCAACAAATAGATTGCTTTTGACTGGGCGCCGGTCATGTCAAGCTCGGACAGACGGCGGTTGTGCTCATTTTGCAGCAAATGGGCCGTCAAGGATAGCTGATAACCCAACAGGTGATTTATTTCGTCACTCATAATATTAGCCTCCTAAGCTTTTATCAGTTTACACCTGATTGATTCAGACCGCAAGTAAAAAACCACCTGCCTTTTCGGCAAGTGGTTTATGAATCAGTCCCTTTTCTCCAGTTGTTCGATCGCCTGCTTAACGGAGGCAAACGTCTTCAGTCCGGACAAGTCCATGCCAAGACCCCTGGTGCGCATTGCAATTTTCGGTGTGATCCCTGTCAGAATCAGTTCAACGCCTTTTAATTTCATCAGATCATTTAATTGGAAGATGCCAATCGTTGCTTCCTGATCAAGATTGGCAAATCCGGATAAATCAAGAATCAGCACTTCCACTTCATCCGCTTCAAGAACCGGCAGAATGCGCTCAATAATCGCATTCAAGCGTTCCTCATCAATACTGCCAATCAATGGGAGGACAGAGATGCCTTCTTTGATCGGAACGATCGGCGTGGATAACCTTTCAATTTCCTTATGGTAAGTAGCGATCTTCTGCTCTGCCTGCTTTATTTCCGTGATATCTTTTTGAATCCCGACAAAATAATATTTATCTTCTTCCTCAAGATAGATTGGATCAATATGCAGTAAATTCCAGAAGGGCTCACCATTTTTCTTGTAGTTCAGTATTTCAACAGAGACTGGTTCTAATTTGCGGATGGCACCTCTTAGAACATTCACCGTCTCTTCAGAAGTATCGTCTCCTTGGAGAAAACGGCAATTGTAGCCAATGACTTCATCGTAGTGATAGCCTGTCAGCTCGCTGAAACCTTTATTGGCATAAATGATGGGATTGTCCGGCAGATCCGGATCACTGATGATGAAGACCAGCTGTGTTTTTTCAAGAACTTTATTTTTCAATTCCTGCAGTTTATTCATTGATTTCCCCCCCACTAATGCGCATGCGTCTGCCTTTATTCTACACTAATTTGTTTCATTAAAAAAAGTATTCCTGGAGATTTGAACAGAAGAAGACCAATCGACTACATAGTACATGTGATGCGGCGCTCATCCTGTTTCAATCTTTCGATCTCTCCTTTTAATGAAGGCATGTCATTGATCAGTTTCAAAAGCACGCTGTATTGAGGAAAATCCATATTCATCCGATAGTACTTCCATTGCCCCTGTTTTCGTACCTGAATGATACCTGCATCCCGGAGTTTCCTGAGGTGCTGACTGACAGAGGGTTGACTTACTTGAAGGAGGTCCATCAGGTTACAGACACACAGTTCTTCCTCATGCAAGTACAAAAGAATTTTCAGTCTCGTTTTGTCACTGATCTGTTGAAACAGCGATGTATATACGTTCAGATTTTCTGCAGCTGGTGCCGACATCTCTGCTCACCCCTTTAGCGTTGGTTAATTTTGAACCTTTATTATAGCACACCGAGATCCATTTGCAGTACTTGGAGGGGTGAAACCTCAAATGCGGTTGACATCGATCCCTGATTCCACTTATACTTCATGTGATCACAATAATCGCATAACCCTCGTTAGGTGAGGCTCCTGTGCGGGAGACATGCTGATGCCCAAAAATGTCCAAAGACGCCAATGGGTGAACAGAAACGGTCGACATAAGGTCGTTTTTAATGCAGCTGAGCCACTGGCTCTATGCCCCACAGTGCTAAAGCTCTACGAATGGAGGTTGAAAGCCGGCATGCTGTTTCAATGCCTTCTTTTCTTATGGAATCGAACACCTTCATTGAATGTTGAAGGTGTTTTTTCTTGCTTTACAGTGAATATGCTCGTTTACGAAAGGAGTTGAGGGGAATGGACCCTGTTCCAAGTTTTAAAACCATTGATCAATTATATACGGATCCCTTCCCCGGCAATCCTTCAAGGGGAGAGATCTGAAGCTGAAGGAGGCTGTCCCCATGGTAAAGTTAACTGAACAAAACCGCGAAGAATATGAATCAGCAGTAATACATGCATTGCAAGAAGAGGATATGGCACGGTTTCGTGAACTCTTTTTCGATCTCCATACACAAGATCAGCTTGATATTTTTATCAGTATCGGAAAAGATCTGCGAACAAAGCTTTATCATTTTGTATCCCCGGAAGAGTTTGCTGAAATTTTCGAGGAACTGGATTTTGAAGAACAGAAATCATTTATGCAGGAGTTAAACCCGGAATACGCCAAAGACGTGATCAATAACATGTCCGACGATGACGTAGCCGATTTCCTTGGTGAAATGGATGAAACGGATGCTTCGAAAATTATCGAAACCCTCGATGAAGAAGACCAGGCAGATATTAAGGAACTTTTGTCTTATGAAGAGGAAACCGCCGGCGGGATCATGACAAAAGAGTTCATCAGCCTGCATGCAGATGACCTCATTGAAAATGTTATCGATCTCCTTCGCGAAGAAGGTCCTGATGCCGAGACGATTTACTATCTCTACGTCGCCAATCGGCAAGATAAACTTGTAGGGGTGGTTTCACTAAGGGACTTGATCACGGCAGATGCTCATCGGAAAGTGGAAGAAGTCATGAGCACCCGTGTTGTTTCAGTCAATACATCAGATGACCAGGAGGACGTGGCTAAACTCTTCCAGAAATACGATTTCCTAGCTGTACCGGTCATCACTGATCAAGGGCATCTGGTCGGGATCATCACCTTTGACGATATCCTCGATGTTATTGAAGAAGAAGCGTCTGAAGACCTCGATGAATTCGCTGCATCACGAGGCAGTACCGACATGAAAATCACACCATTCGCTGCCGCAAAAATGCGGGCGCCCTGGATCATATTACTGATGTTTATCGGAATGGTTTCTGCCAATATCATCAGCCAATTTGAAGATACACTCGAGGCAGCCGTTCTTCTGGCAGGCTTCATCCCCATGATCATGGGATCTGCAGGTAATGCCGGCACCCAGTCACTGGCCGTCGCGGTCCGCTCCATCGCTTTAGGGGGTATGGAGAAAAAAGGTATTGGCAAGCTGGTCTTCCGTGAACTGAGTACCGGTTTTCTTCTGGGAATCATTTGCGCCATCGTCCTGATCATTATTATTCCGATTATGTATCAGGGGAATTTCTTCCTGGCGATCGTCGTTGGCACATCCATCACCTTATCACTGACGCTTGCAACGATTATCGGAACATTGATTCCGATGTTTATCAATAAAATGAATCTTGATCCGGCGATTGCATCCGGACCATTTATCACGACGATCAACGACATTGTCGGTCTGTTGATTTATTTTTCTGTAGCAACATCGATGCTGGCGTATTTATGATGACTGAGTGTCCTGTGCCAAAATGCAGAATAAATGCTCCCCTCAAAACAAAAAGAGCCAATCCTCTATCACTCTGAGGATTGGCTCCTTCTTTGTAAAAAAATCGTTATTTTCCGAATTTCGTCGTAAATGCTGTATACACCGCAGGCACGATAATGACCGTGATGACCGCGGAGAACAATAGTCCTGAAATGATCGAGATCGCCAGCGGAACGAAGAGAACATCACCACTCAGCGCGACTGGTGTCAAGGCACCGATCGCAGTGAATGCTGTCAAGAGGATCGGACGCAGTCGAACCCGCCCGGCTTCAATCACTGCTTCTTGGATCCCCATGCCTTCTGCCCGGCGCTGATTGATGAACTCCAGCAAAACGATGGAATTCCGGACAACGATCCCGGCCAGTGACACGATCCCCATCAACGCCATGAACCCGAGACCCGTCTGGGTCAAAAACAAGCCGATCACCGCGCCCGCTCCGGCAATATGCACCGTACTCATCACGAGCAGCGGCATTGCGAGGGAATAAAACTGGATCGCCATGACGATATAAATCAAAAACAAGACGAGAATGAACAGCGTGAACAGTTCAATAATGAAATCGGTGCGTGCTTCCGTTTCACCACCCTGACTCACGGTGTACTCACTGCCGGCACTTTCTTGAACATCATCAGTAATGGCCTGCACTTCATCTTCCAGACCATTGTCATCTTCAGCTGACGGAAAGACACGGAGGGTGATGGTACGGATGCTTTCCTCCCGGGTGATCTGCGGAATTTCCTCCGCCCGGGTCTCTGTTAAGAGATTATCCAATGAGATCAAGTCCGGCGGTCCAGCGTCACCATTGCCCTCACCCGAAGCAGGGAGTGAAATCTCAGAGAGGTCAACGCCTTCCTCGTCATTTACTTTATCAAGGAGCAACTGGATCCCGACAGCTCCTTCATCTGAACGGAAAGTCATCAGCGGCAATCCGTCCGTTCGCAGACTGATTTGTTCACTGATATCAGCCATGCGAATCCCGTTTTCCTCGAGTTCATCCCTGACCGGCTCGTAGACAAGCGTCGGACGCAGAGGTCCCATATCATCCCGAACCGTTCCACTTTCCGGAATCTCACCGATCCGGTCTTGCAACTCATTACTCAAATCAATGAGTGTGTTCACATCCGGCCCTTGTATCGTAATGGCAATCGGCGCACCGACTGGCGGTCCGGATTCAATCGTCGTCAATTCCGGCTCCGCAAATTCATAATCATCCTGCAGGACCGGCGTCCAGCGGTCGATGGTCTCGCGTGCGGACTGCTCCTCTTTGTCCACTCTTAACAGCAGGTTTCCTGTTTCCACGCCGCTGTTGGAGATCCCGTCTCCAAAGAGTGGCGGCAGGCCGCCGCCTGCATAAATGGCAGTTTCATAGACATGCTCATCTTCAGAAAGAATCTGTGCCCGCATGTCTTCGAGTGTGCTTTCTGTTTCTTCCAGGGTTGTTCCTGCCGGGAGTCGTACTTCGACAGTCACTTCTTCACGGTCAGTGCTCGGAAAGAATTCCACCGGAATAAACGGTA
This sequence comes from Salisediminibacterium beveridgei, assembly GCF_001721685.1. Taxonomy (GTDB): domain Bacteria; phylum Bacillota; class Bacilli; order Bacillales; family Salisediminibacteriaceae; genus Salisediminibacterium; species Salisediminibacterium beveridgei. The sequence goes on from NZ_CP012502.1 coordinate 3,046,331, forward strand.
TCAATCCGTAGAAAGCTGTTGTCATCACAAAACCAACGATTGCGACTTTCCATGGATGACGGACGACCCGGGTTAATAAGGTATCACTGTACCAGTTGGCCAGCTTATCAAACTGTTTACCCAGAAGGCCATCGCGCTGGGCCACTCGTTTTTTCTTCGCGCGGTACTGCTTCTTCTGACGCCAGATCAAAAAGATCGGGACAAGTGTCAGTGCGACGATGGTCGATGCGATAATGGTTGTGATCAAAACCGTTGGGAGTGCCGCAATAAAGTCACCGTTCCCCCCCTGGATAAAGACCAGCGGTAAAAAGGTGAATACAATCGTCAATGTCGATGTAATAATCGACACCCGCACTTCGCGTGTCCCTTGCAGTGCCCCTTCCACCGGAGCCATGCCCTGCTTGTATTTATTTCGGATATTGTCACCGACCACAATCCCGTCATCCACGAGTATCCCTAAAGCGATGATCATCCCGATGATCGAGATCTGATTTAAATCCACCTGGAAAAACGGTAACGGAATCAATCCGATCAGAACGGATGTCGGAATGGCAAGCGCCACGATGACTGCCGAGCTGATATTCAGGCCGAGCAGTGTGACTACAATGACGGACAGCACCGCGAGGGCAAAAGACAACGACAGATCTCCGAAGATCTCATCGACGATGGTCTGCTGCGTGTAAAATAAATCAAGAGATACTTCATCAGGCAGATCTTCTTGCAGCGTCATCATCAATTCATCCACATCATCATGCACCTGCGGGATACTGACCCCACCTTCGGCAAATACGGTGAAAGACAGCGCCGGGGTCTCTTCATACGTAATCAGATCATCCGGTGTCTCATGCACCAGCCCCACTTCCGCAATGTCCTCGAGATAAACTGCCTCTCCTTCAACATCATTTGCCACAAAAATTCCGGCAATGGCCTCGAGTTCTTCCAGGGTCGTCAGTTTGAGCTGGACGTTCTCACCGTCCATGACTTCAATGCCAAGGGGGGTGGTGTTCAGTTCACCTTCGACCGCATCAATAACATCGGGAAATTGCAGTCCCCGTTCAAACAGCTCCTCACTATCCACATTGATTTCAAACGTCTGATCGGGAAAGCCTTTCACCTCAGTACTGGACACATCGATGAGTCGTTCCACTTCCCGCTGCCAATCGTGAAGTTCTTCTCGCACCTCATACAGATCCTCCCTGTCATCCGCCAGCAGATGATAACTGGACAGGGAGCCGATGGCTTCTGCCTGTGAGAAATCCGTATCGTTCGCTTCAGCCGGTAAGCTGTTCCTCGCACCATCGATCGCCTGCTGAATATCCGTAAAGACCTCGGTCCGGTTCACGCCATCCACAAGTTCGACGGTAATATTTGAAAAGCCCGATGTCGATACACTTGTCTTGGAATCGATGCCGTCGATCCCTTCCAAGGCATCCTCCAATGGCACAGTGATCTGCTGCTCCACTTCTTCCGGCGTTGCCCCCGGATAGACCGTGCTGATATTCCCGATATCAAAGGAGAACTCTGGAATTTCACGCTGAGGTAATGTGACAAGTGTTAATGCGCCAATGATCACCGCAATTAAGAGAAACATCAGCGTGATTTTTGACTTTTCAATCACCTTTTCGAACATATTCACTCACACCTTTTCTTTATGACAGTAGTGTCATTTTTTATTTTACTTTAACCCGGTTCCATTTTCCCTGAACCGGGTATCATTTTTTACCATTCAAATAGAGGCCGTCCCTTACGATCGCGTAAACTTCATCCACCCATTCTTCCTCCGTCATGTTCGATATCGGTATTTGCACCGTCGCCATGATAAAGCCGACCCGGGTAGACAAGGAGACGTCCTGACGCATCAGTTCCGCTTCTCTTCCACTGGTCAGGATCACGCCGATCTTTGCTTTCATTTCCTGAAACAGTTCGAACATCCGCTGAACGTTTTGACGTACTTTATCCGTCGCTTCACGATCGATGTAAGGCATGATCTGCAGCATTTGATGCATATGGGCATAACGTGACCAGAGACGGATCAGGCCTTTCACAGGTTCCTCTTCCTCTGCCGCATCATCGATTCGTTCCACTGAACGCTCGAGAAGGTGGATCATATAATCAGTGACCAATTCTTCTTTTTTATCGTAGTAATTGTAAATGGTGCTTCTTGCAACACCCAGCTTTTCTGCTAATGCTTTAAAATGAAACCGGCTGTAGCCATGTTCCAAAATCAGTTCTTCCGTGGCAGTGTATAAATCCACCGGGTCGATGGTTTTTTTTCGGCTCATAGCTCATCCCCGTTCCGTTGCTTCCTGACAAATATAACAAACTGTACCCTGTTTGCATATGAAATACTCTTCATTTGTACAACTTTTTTATAGGATCTCCATTTCCTCACTTTACATCGCCGATACATTGTTATTGCAAGAATACCAACCAACATGGTAAGGTTTTAATGGCTTTAAAATGCAATTAATCAATAAGGAGAGATGAGTGAAGATGAAAAGTTTTCGCAAGTGGGCAAAAAGGCCCGCATTACTGATTGCTTCAGCGTTAACCGCTGGCCTGTTAGCCGGTTGTGGCGCCAATAATGATGAGAGCGGGGAATCGTCCGGCAGTTGGGCAGACATTGAAGAACGCGGTGTCTTACAGGTTGCCACATCCGGCACATTATTCCCGGCTTCCTTTCATGACGACGAAGAAGGCCTGACCGGCTTTGAAGTCGAACTCACCCGCGAAGCAGCGGATCGTCTCGGGCTTGAGGTGGAATTCACCGAAATGGGTTTTGACGGGATGCTGACATCCATTAACAGCGGACAGGTGGATCTCGCTGTAAACGATATTGATATTAACGAAGACCGGGAAGAACGTTTCTTGTTTACTGAACCATATAAATTTTCGTACGGTGCGATGATTGTCCGTCCCGATGATTACTCCGGTATTGAAACACTGGAAGATCTCGAAGGGAAGAAACACGGAGGCGCTGCAACGACCATCTATATGCAAATTGCCGAAAGCTATGGCGCTGAAGGCGTCACATACGAGAACGTCACCAACGATACGTATTTACGTGATATCGAAAATGGTCGCCTGGACGTGGTGATGAACGATTATTACCTCCAGTCACTCGCGATCGAAGCGCTCCCTGAGATTGACGTCATCATTCATCCGGATCTGTTCTATCATCCGAACAATCAGGCGATGATCATGAAAGAAGACAATCATGAGCTGCAGGAAAGACTGAACAGCGTCATTCAGGAAATGCTTGAAGATGGAACAGTCACAACGCTTTCCGAGCAATTCTTCGGTGGACAGGACGTCTCTGAGGAACCCGATATGGAATTTGAAGAACCTGATGTTGAGTACGACGACGAGTAAACCGATCACCACATCATAACCTATGGCACCGGGGATCCGCTGATTCCCGGTGCCCTTGTAAGGAGGCATGACAATGACGTCGATTGAATGGCAGTATATCTTTAATCCCGAGCTCGCGTGGAGTTCCCTCCCTTACGTGCTCGAGGGATTAGGGCTGACCTTATTTATCTCCCTGGTCAGCATGGTGCTCGGCTTGATCTTGAGTCTGTTTCTGGCACTCGCCAGGCGATCAGCCCAGAAATGGCTCCGATGGCCGGCGCGCTTATACATTTCATTCATGCGTGGTGTCCCGATTCTGATCATTTTGTTTCTTTTGTATTTCGGTTTTCCCTATATCGGAATACAATTTACTGCTGTAACGGCTGCCGTCATCGGCTTTAGTTTTAACAGCGCCGCATACATGGCCGAAATTAACCGTTCCGCCATCAGTGCTGTACCAAAAGGCCAATGGGAATCAGCGAGATCATTAGGTTTTTCCTATCCGTTAATGATGTGGCGGATTGTTTTACCTCAGGCATCACGGATTGCTGTCCCTCCATTAACCAATGTACTCCTCGACCTGATCAAAGCTTCATCATTGGCGGCGATGATTACCGTACCGGAGATTTTTCAAATGTCGCGTATTGTTGCCGGCCGGGAAATGGATTACATGACGATGTTTATCCTTGTTGCACTGATTTACTGGGCTGTCTGTTCAATCATGACACTGCTGCAAAATTATCTGGAAAAGCGATTTGAAAAATACGGTGAAATCTGACGTATTTATTAATTTGAATCTGCATGTTTCTCCATTTTGTCACAAACGATTTCATGAAAATGTGATAGAGTATAGGTAACTTGATTCATATCTTTTATGAGGAGGAACGTCCTATGCGATACGTCACTTTTATCGGACTTATTCTGATCAGTTTGCTGACAGCCGGCTGTGCAGATGCCAGCAGTGCGTCCACGGACAGTTATTACGACGAAGTCGATGAACAGACGCAGGCATTTTATCAGGAGAATGAAGTCTTATATAATGATATCCAGGGCATTCAAGAAGAACGATACCTCCTCTATGTCCACAGTCCCGATTGCAAATTCTGCATTCAATTCGCTCCGGAAATCCAGGCTTATCAATCCAGTTCAGACGCCTATCCGATCTACAAACTCCATGCAAGAATCCCGGAAAACGAAGCGGCATGGGAAGACTTTGCCATTGAAGGTGTCCCGACAGTCCTTCTGATGGAGGGAACTGAAGTCGTCGACCGGATCGTCGGCTATGTGCCGGAAGGGAATCTTTTCAGACCATAAGCAACTGTTCATTTGATAATCAAACAACCACCTTCTTTGCCGTCAGTGCATTGAAGGTGGTTTTTACGTGTCATAACAAAAATGGTTATGCTGAAATATATAACGTGCACATGCTGCCGGGTAGTGGTTTCAAGTTTGTTCAAAATGGATCAAAATCTTATCAATACAGCATGATTTCATTTAAAACTCATTCATTAGATTATGTTGTTTGAAGGAAGATTACCCATGTTCAATTTCAGACCTTTAAAAAGTGCTGATAATACCAGAGGATTTAAAGTTGCTCATCAAAAGACGGGTCTTGTTCATCAATCGTCAGCACCTGTTCATCACTCCAGCAGGTTTGATCATCAATAAGCCGGGTTTGTTCATCAAAAGTGTGCACTTGCTCATCAATATCACGAAAGACAACTGAATTCCTGCAACCATTGCTCGACAATTCAGTTCCTGAAGAACTGTCCATGATTTATCTTTTCCTCGTCTGCAAAATAAAAAGCGCTTCATACCCACAATTTGTGAGTTATGAAGCGCTTTTGAATTTATCCCAAGACGCTTTGCAGTGGCGGAACCACCTGCTTCTTGCGGGAAACAACACCCTCAAGTAATGCTTGTCCGTTCTCAAAACTAACACCAAATGCTTCTTCCACTGCGGAAACCTGTTCGCCCACAGCAAGAACGATCGAATTGCTGTTCAGGATATCTGTGACTGCCAGCAGATAAAGCCCCAGTCCACGGCTGTCCACTTCTTTTTGCATGGCGTCTTCCACGAGTTTCTGACGATCGAGGACATCTTTCGCATCAATGACGTTCACCTGACCGATGACTGCCTTGATCTCGCCCATGGAAAATTCCTTGGCGTCCATCGTGATCAGCTGTTCCGGTGTTTTGCTGGCCATATCCGCACCGGCTTTGAGCATATCCAGACCGTATTGATCCAGATCAACACCTGCCAGCGGTGCCAGTTCTTTTGCCGCATCCACGTCTTCTTCCGTGCACGTTGGCGATTTGAAGAGAAGAGAGTCGGAAATGATCGCAGACAGCATCAGCCCTGCCATCTCTTTGGACACTTCCACACCGCTCTCCTTATACATTTTATTCAGGATCGTTGCTGTGCAGCCGACAGGTTCTGCCCGGAAATAGAGCGGGCTTTCCGTTTCGAAATTGGCAATGCGGTGGTGATCAATGACTTCAATTACCTGTACCTGGTCGATATCTTCCGCACTTTGCTGGCGTTCGTTATGATCCACGAGAATCACCTGATCCGCCTCATCCGCGACGTGTTCCATCATGCGTGGTGCACTGACGCCAAACTGATCGAGGGCAAACTGTGTTTCCGCCCCGACTTCACCCAAACGAACGGCTTCCACGTTTTTGCCCAGTTTCTTTTTCAAGTCAGCGTATACCAGCGCTGAACAAATCGTATCTGTATCCGGGTTCTTATGCCCGAAAATCAACACTTTTCCTTCACTCATCTTCTTCAACACTCCTTCATCAACATGAATTTACCATAATCATTCTAGCATAAGAAGAACCGCCTTGAAAGACGGCGGTTGCTTCAGATTATTTTCACTCACTTTCGGCGGACGCTTGCCCAGGGGCTTGCCCTCAGCTAACTTTCGCTTTGCGAAAGTGGATCTTCGGACTGCGCTTGTCCCTCGGGCGTCGCCGCCTGACGTTCGTGAAAATAACTTCACTAATAGACCTACACGTTAAAATAGCGTCCTTCCGGGTGGGAGAAGACCATGGCTGTCACGCTGGCTTCCGGCTCCATCATATATTCGTCGGTCAGCTGAATCCCGATTTTCCCGGGCTTTAAGAGACCGAAGAGTTTTGCCTGATCCTCGAGATTCGGGCATGCGGGATAACCGTAACTGACACGAACCCCCTGATAGCGTGCGGAAAACCGGTCCTGCATCGTCAGATCCACCGGATCCGAAAAGCCCCATTTGTCGCGCATCTGCTGGTGCACCCGTTCTGCGAAAGCTTCGGCAAGTTCCAGAGCCACCGCCTGGACAAGATAGCTGTCCAAGTAATCACCACTGTCCTTGGCGGCTTCGGCGAGCTTGCGAATGCCTTTCCCGGCAGTAACGGCCAGGAACCCAACCCGGTCCATTTCACCGCTGTCCACAGGCTTCAGGAAGTCTGCCAGACACATAAACGGTGCCTTTTCCTGACGGGGAAACGTAAAACGTTCAATCACAGTCGTTTCATCCGCCGGGTCGTAAATCAGGATATCATTTCCGTTCGCCTGGGCCGGGAAGAACTGATACATCCCGTCGGCTCTTAACAGCTGTTCTGATTCCCCGCGGTGAATCAGCGCGTTCACTTTTTCCAGCAGCTCCTCTACTCGTTCATCGCCACTGTCCAGCTTTCGTTTTACGTTGCCGTTCACACCCAGATGACTGCCGAGGAGTGTCTGCAGATTCAGATAAGGCTGCAGATGTGTCAGACGGTAATCCTTCAGAATATGGGGTTCGAAGTCTTCGGGCTGATAGACTTTATGGTCCCGGCTGACTTCGGAACGCTCCGGGTCAATGGCCAGGGTCTGAACCGGCGCCTTCCCTTCCTGTTCTTCTGCACTGGCGGCTTCTTGCAGCTTCAGCTGTTTCTCATGCTGTATCGCCACCAGTTCATCCCGGGTTTCAGGTTTCGCCAGCTTGTTCGCAATGGACAAACCGTTCATGGCGTCTTTGGCATAGAGGACCAGTCCGTTGTATTGTTTGGTGATTTTTGTCTCGGTAAACTTTCGGGTCAATGCGGCACCACCGACCAGGATCGGAATAGCCACACCCCGCTCTCTCAGGTCGTTGGCTGTAATCACCATCTGTTGGGTGGATTTCACCAGCAGACCGGAAAGCCCGATGTAATCCGGGTCTTCACGTTCGATGGCCTCGATCAGTTCATTGGACGTGACTTTAATGCCTAAATTCACAACCTGAAAACCGTTGTTACTGAGGATGATCTCCACGAGGTTCTTCCCGATATCGTGGACATCCCCTTTGACCGTGGCGAGAAGGATTTTTCCTTTTCCCCGGTCATCGGCTTCTTTCGCTTCCATATGCGGCTCAAGGTGCGCAACGGCCGCTTTCATCGCTTCTGCGGACTGGAGCACCTCCGCCACAATCAGTTCATTGTTGTTAAAAAGTTTCCCTACTTCATCCATCCCGTCCATCAACGGCCCGTTGATGATGTCCAAAGGATCGGGATACTTGACCAGTGCTTCATCCAGGTCTTTATAGAGGCCTTCTTTTGAACCCTCGATGATGTAATTGGCGAGACGCTCTTCCAGTGTCCGTTTCGACGCTTCCACTTTCTGCTGGGGTTTTTTCGCCCGGTAAAAGGCCGTGAATTCCGCCAGCGTATCATCAGAAGTGTCAAACAAGAGCTCATCCGCCAGTTCCTTTTCCTCTTTGGAGACAGAACCGTAGCGCTCCAATTTCTCGGTATTCACGATGGCGTAATCGAGACCTGCCCGGGTGCAGTGATAGACAAACGCTGCATTCAAAACTTCCCGCCCCAGTGGCGGAAGACCAAAGGACACATTACTGACTCCAAGGATCGTCATCGTTCTCGGGAAGGCTTCCTTAATCATGCGGATGCCATCCACAGTGGCCTGGGCGGAACCGATATACTGTTCATCCCCGGTTCCCACCGGGAAAACCAGCGGATCAAAAATGATGTCCTCCGGGGCAATGCCATACTTTTCCGTTAATAGTTCATAGGAGCGTTTCGCAATGGCCAGTTTCCGCTCAGCGGAAACGCCCATCCCTTCTTCGTCGATGGTTCCGACAACCACGGCAGCCCCGAAACGGCGGATCAATGGAGAGACGGCTTCGAGACGTTCTTCTCCGTCTTCAAGGTTGATGGAGTTGATGATCGCTTTCCCCTGTGAATACGTCAGTGCCCGCTCAATAACCGTTTCATCCGTGGAATCGATCATGAGGGGAACCTTTACTTTATTGATGACATACTTCAAAAAGGCTTCCATGTCCTGCATTTCATCTCTGTCCGGGTCTGCCAGACAGACGTCAACAACCATGGCCCCGCGCTTCACCTGTGCTCTGGCAATTTCAGAAGCTTCTTCGAATTTTTCTTCCGCAATCAGCCGTTTGAACTTTTTACTGCCGATAACGTTCGTCCGCTCACCGACCAGAATTGGGCGCAGGGAATCATCATAGACGAGGGGTTCGATGCCGGAGATGGTGTGATGAATGTCTTGTGCCGGCTGTCGGGGCTTGTAGCCTGCCACCGCTTCCTTCATTGCCCGGATATGTTCCGGTGTGGTCCCGCAACAGCCGCCAACGACGTTCAGCCAGCCCTTCTCGGCAAAGTCCTTCAGTTTCATCGCAAGAGACTGCGGGGTTTCATGATAATGGCCTTCTTCATCAGGAAGCCCCGCATTCGGGTAACAGTGGACAAATCCCGTGGATAATTCTGAAAGGGAGCGCAGATGATCCTGCATAAATTCCGGTCCTGTGGCACAGTTCAGGCCCACGACCGTCGGTTTCATGTGCTCCAGTGAAATGTAAAAAGACTCGATGGTCTGCCCGGCAAGGGTCGTCCCCATCGGTTCAATCGTACCCGATATAATCAGGGGCACCTCTGTCCCGCGTTCCTGAAACACGTCTTCAATGGCCGTATACGCCGCTTTTACGTTACGCATATCCTGGCTCGTCTCCAGTAAAAGAAGATCCACGCCACCGTCCAGAAGTCCCTGGACCTGAACCTTGTAGTTCTTCGCCAGTTCTTCAAACGTCGTTCCGCCAGTAACCGACAGCGACTTCGTCGTCGGCCCCATGGCACCTGCCACGTAGCGGGGATTGTCCGGCGTACTGGCCTTCTCCGCTTCTTCCACGGCAATTTCAGCCGAAGCTTTATTAAGTTCATAGGCGAGATGTCCAAGATCGTAATCATCGAGTACGATTTCCGTTGCCCCAAACGTATTCGTTTCAATAATATCCGCCCCTGCGGCGAGATAATCCGCATAAATGCCCCGAATCACTTCAGGGGAAGTCACATTCAAATATTCATTACAGCCTTCATAATCCTCCCCGCCGAACTGCTCCGGTGTGAGATTGGCGTTTTGCAGCATCGTCCCCATGGCACCGTCAAGGACCAGAATCCGCCGCTTTAATTCATCGGTAAATAAAGGCTTGGTTTGTGTCGTCATAACGATCGTCCTTCCTGTTCCAGACTCACTGACGCCTGATGCACATAGCGGGTCAGTTCAGCCGTCAACTCATAACGTAAAAACGGCGTAATTAAATAAATGCCGTTAAAGTACGGCAAAGCCGCATCCAGTAAATACTTGGAGAGGGCAATTCCTTCCCGGGCACTGGCTTCCTTGTCCCCATCCAGACGGGCCATCCGTTCCCGGACGTCATCCGTCAGCGTTATACCCGGCACCTCATAATGAAGGAACTCGGCATTACGTGAACTTACAAGGGGCATGATGCCCATATAAATCGGCACATTCAGGTGTTTCGTCGCTTCATGAATTTCTTTGAACCGCTCCGGGTCATACACGGGCTGGCTCATGAAATAATCTGCTCCTGCCTCCACTTTCATCTCCAGACGCTTCACTTCCCGGTCAATGCGCCGGGCGTTGGCATTGAAAGCAGCTCCCACGCTGAATGCGGTCTTTTCCCCGATATCTTTCCCGGAGAAAGACATGCCTTCATTGAGCTGCTTCACGAGACGCATGAGGTCCATGGAAGCCATATCATACACCGAAGTGGCTCCCGGGAAATCTCCGACTTTTGCCGGATCTCCGGTTATGGTGAGGATATCATGAATCCCCGCTGTATGAAGGCCCAGTAAATGAGACTGCATGCCGATGATGTTGCGGTCCCGGCACGCCATATGAAGGAGAGGACGTGCGTTTTTCTCCTGCTTCATGCGCATCCCGAGGGCAAAATTATCCACCCGTGACACCGCCAGAGAGTTGTCCGCCAGGGTCACCGCATCCGCACCGGCGTCCGTCAAAGCTTCCACGCCTTCCATAAATTTCGGTACGAGGGCGAGGGATTTCGGAGGATCCAACTCGACGATGACCGATGTCTTTTCTTTCACAATATCCGGCAGGGGTTTCGGCCTTTTTTCAGGCGCCACCGCTTCCAGTTGTGGTGCGGGTGTAACATCCTTTTTGAATTCGATGGGGACCAGTTTCCCGTCATCCACCGCTTGCCGAATCGCCCGGATATGTTCTTCCGCCGTCCCACAGCATCCGCCGATCAGCCGTGCCCCTTCCTGGACGAGAGAGCGGGTCATCCGTTTGAAATAACCCGGGTTGGACTGATAGAAAAACCGGCCATCCCGCACATTCGGCAAGGAAGCGTTCGGATAAATGCTCAACCGGCGTCCTTCAGGAAGCGGGACTTGTTCGATGGACTGCAGCATATGATAAGGACCCATCCGGCAGTTGAGCCCCACGATATCAGCACCCGCTTCCTCGCAGGCTGTTAGGGCATCTTTTACCGGAATCCCGCCTTGCATGACGCCGATATCCCCCATCGTAAGGTTGGCGATCACCGGTTTGTCACTGATTTTCCGGATCTTCCTGATCACGAAGAGAATTTCATCCAGATCGTAGAAGGTCTCCAGCAAAAAGCCGTCGATGTCCGTCCCGGCAAGGACATCCACTTGTTCCGCAAGACTCTCCTTCATCTCTTCTTCCGAATCCTCTGTCAGAAAAAAAAGCTTTAATGCCACCGATGGTTCCTACGACAAACGCATTATTTCCTGCCGCTTTCCGGGCGATTTTTACAGCCTGTTCATTGAATTCACGCACACGGTGTTCCTGCTGATAACGGCGGAGCTTCACGTGATTCGCCGCATACGTATTGGTCTGAATCACATCCGCCCCTGCGTTGATGTAGCGACGGTGAACCTGTTCAATGGTTTCCGGAGCCGATGCATTGAGTTCTTCAAAACAGCCTTCGATCCCTTCCTGATATAAAAGCGTACCCATGGCACCATCGCCCACGAGCACCCTGTGATTCAATTCTTCTTTTAATCCCACGATGCTCACCTCATCTCTTAGTTTAAAGACAGCCGATCGAATGCCTGCCGGAAATCCTGTTTCAAGTCATCTTCACTTTCAAGGCCGACGGATACACGTAACAGTCCGTCTGTAATGCCGCGCTTGGCCCGTTCATGATCCGGCATCGCCGCGTGGCTCATTTTTGCCGGATAGGAGAGAATCGTTTCCACCGCTCCAAGGCTGACGGCAAAAACAGGAATTGTCACGGCCTGGGCAAATCGGTTTACCGTTTCGCGGTCAGCCAGTTCAAAAGACAGCACCGCTCCCGGTCCGTCCGACTGCTTCTTGTTCAATTCAAAGCCAGGGTGATCTTTCAGGCCTGGATAGTAGACCGATTGGACTTCCGGCTGTTCATTGAGCCATAATGCCAGATTCTCAGCCACTTTCTGAGACGCAGTCATGCGTGTATGGAGCGTCTTCAGCCCGCGCATAATCAGCCAGCAATCGTCCGGCCCCAAAATGGCTCCGAAACTGTTCTGCAAAAATTTGAACCGTTGACTAAGTGTTTCATCTTTAACTGCCGCAAGACCTGCCACCACATCACTGTGACCGCCGATGAATTTTGTCGCACTGTGCACGACGATGTCCACACCCAGATCCAGGGGACGCTGCAGCACCGGGGTCATAAATGTGTTGTCGAGTACCGTGAGACAACCGGCTTTTTGGGCCAAGGCCACGATCTCTTCCACGGGCGTAATTTTCATCGTCGGGTTCGACGGGGTTTCCATAAAAATCATCTTTGTGTTGTCTTTCATGGCCTGTCGGACGTTCTCCGCATCCGTCATGTCCACAAACGTGTGCTCAATACCCAGCCGGGTCAGAACTTCCGTCGTCATCCTGAATGTTCCGCCATACACGTCATCGGTAATCACCAGATGATCCCCTGCGGAGAGGAGCATGAACGTCGTGGAAATCGCCGCCATCCCGGAAGCGAATGCGTAAGATGCCGTTCCGTTTTCGAGCTCTGCGAAAATCTCTTCCAATGCCTGGCGGGTCGGATTCCCGCTTCGTGCGTAATCATATTCGCCAAAGGTATCCAGGCTCTCCTGATGAAACGTCGAGGCATGCTGTACCCCGACGCTCACTGCCCCGTTATGGGGATCGGTTTTGTATTTGTGATGCAACAGTCTGGTTTGTATATCAAATGTCTTATCGCTCATGGTCATTTCCCTCCTGCGTGTTGTAGTGCCTGGTCTATGTCTTCGATTAGATCTTCTGCCGCTTCGATGCCCACAGAGAACCGGAGCAGCCGGTTACAGACGCCCAGTTCCATGCGGATCTCCACCGGGACATCTGCGTGCGTCTGGGTCGCAGGATACGTCATAAGACTCTCCACTCCGCCAAGACTCTCCGCAAATGTAATCAGCTCCAGATGCTGCAAGAGCGGGTTCACCATCGCCTCGTCCTGTACCCGAAAGGACATCATGCCCCCCCGGCCAGGGTAAATCACTTCTGCTACTTGTTCATGCGTCTCAAGAAAAGAGGCAATGGCCTGAGCATTCGCCTGATGCCGCTCCATTCTTAGGGCAAGGGTCTTCATCCCCCGCATGACAAGCCAGGCGTCCATCGGCGACAAAATACAGCCGATACTGTTTAAGTAGTAGCCGGTCCGTTCTGATAATGTTTCACCTTTTGTAACAATCAATCCGGCAATCACATCATTGTGTCCGGACAGATACTTGGACGCACTATGGATCACGATGTCCGCACCGTCTTCCATAGGCCGCTGTAAATATGGCGTATAGAAGGTGTTGTCCACGATTAATAACAGATTGTGCTTCTCGGCCAGCTTTTTGAACCCTTTCAGATCCGCTTCATGCATCAGGGGGTTCGTCGGCGTTTCAATGAAGAGTGCTTTCGTATTGTCTTGTACCCGGTTCTCAAAAAAAGACAAGTCCCTTGCATCACCGTAATCAAATTGGAGCCCCCACTTACGCCAGCCTTCTTCAAACAGCCGGTATGTCCCGCCGTATAAATCGTTTGTTGCGAGGATATGATCGCCTTGTTCAAATAAGGACATGACGACCTGAATCGCCGCCATGCCCGACGAACAGGCGAATCCGGCGTCCCCGCCTTCAAGTTTGGCAATGCCTGCTTCAAGTACTTCCCTTGTCGGGTTTCCGGTTCTCGAATAATCGTAGCCTGTGGACTGACCGATTCCTTCGTGCCGGTAGGCCGTTGACGGATAGATCGCCGGGCTCACCGTTCCGGTTGCTTCATCTGTACGGTTCCCGATCTGGACCACGGATGTGTCCAGCTGATGTGTGTTTTTTCCCATTGTAGTACAACTCCTTTATACAGCTTGTCTGGTTGTTCTGATGCGTTTCGTGCTGCTGCGCTTGACTGCAAGCATGAAAAAACCCTTCTCCTCATAATATAAGAAGAAGGGTTCTTTTTAAAAACAGCTTCTTCTTATCTTTGCAGAATACTCTGCAGGAATTAGCACCTGACCCTCTCCGGGCTGGTTGCTGAGGTTTCACAGGGCCTTTCCCTCCACCTCTCACGATAAGAATATGATTTTGAATTTTCACAATTGATTGATTGTTCTTCATTGTAGCGGAATTAGTGCCGTGATGCAAGGTGAAAGAGAAAAGTCACCAGCTGCGAAAAAAGTCTCGAATTCGTGACATTAGACTCAAAAAAATCATTTTTATCAATTATTTTTCAGATTAAGGTTTCAAATTTCTCCAATCGCGGTATAGCTTACCTTGCAAGGGTTAAACAATTGCACAACAATTTATTATCAATAGTTGTACATTTTGTTTGGCCTTTCAAAAAAATATTAAGGGGATGATGGAATTGAGTTTGAAAAAATGGTTGATGTCAAGTCTGGCTATGTTACTGATGTTGTCAATGTTCGCAGGTACTGCTTTTGCTGATAATCACGGAGATGACAATGCAATGGTTCGAATTTTGCATGCTTCACCGGATGCTCCTGCTGTCGACATCTATGTGAATGGTGATCTGACTGTTGAAGACGCTGCATTCAAAGATATCACAGGTTACCTCGAATTGCCTGCTGGTGAATACGACATCGCGATTCACGCTGCTGGCGATGACGAAGCAGTCTATGAGCAGTCACTTGCAGTAGATGGTGGCGTACATTATACCGTTGCAGCTGTTGACTTCCTTGACGGTGGAGATTTCAGACTCGAAGCATTTGCTGATGACAACACAGTTGATGAAGGCATGACGAAGGTTCGCGTTGGACACATGTCTCCTGATGCTCCTGCAGTTGATGTAGGTCTTGTCGGTGGCGATTCACTGTTCGAAGGTGCTGAATTCTTTGCAGTAACAGACTACCTTGAACTTGACCCGGACACATATGATCTTGAAATCCGTGCAGCAGGTACAGAAGATGCGGTTCTCGATCTTTCCGGAACAACCCTTGAAGCAGATACAGTATACTCTGTTTATGCAGTAGGTGCACTCGATGACCTCGAAGTCGTAGTTGTAGCTGACGAAGCGCACGCTATGCCTGGTGACATGCCGCAAACCGGTATGGGCGGAGCTTCACAGTCCTCTACTATGCTGCCGCTATACTTGAGCCTGTTCGCAGGTGCAGCAGTCATGTTTGTCCTGATCCGCAGACGTTATGCATTTCAAGGATAAATTACTTGTACTGATTGGATTGACCCTGATCCTGACTGTGGTTGCCTGCAGTCAGGATTCAGACAATCCGCAGTATAGTCAAATCGGTGAAGAAGTCAATGAATCTGAGGAAAATGTTGAAGCAGTTGAAGAATCTGAACCGGCCACAGAAGAAAGTGAGTCTGATTCAGAGAATACAACGTCATTGGAAGATGAAGACGTTACACAAGAGGAGTCATCCGTTGTAAAAGCCAGTGAACCTGTTCAGCCAGTTTCATCCGGTCCGAAAGGAATCGATCCATCGGTCATTTCGATTCCGACCATTGATGTCCGAGCTGAGATTGAAGATGTAGGGATTCTTGAAAACGGTCAGATGGGTGTGCCTGATGATGGAGACACCGTCGGCTGGTATCACCGTGGCCCTAAGCCTGGTGCTTCCGGCAATGCCGTAATGGCCGGTCATGTGGATGACCGCAGTGGACCCGCCATTTTTTATGAGCTTGATCAACTTGACCTTGGAGACCGGATTTATATAGAAGACGAAAACGGGAACGAGCTTGAATTTGAAGTCACCCGTATGGAAGTCTATCCGTATGATGATGCACCGATGGATCTGATTTTTGGCGCAACAGCCACTCAACGCCTGAACCTGATCACCTGTACTGGCGAATTCGACAGTAATGCAGGCACACACCGGGAACGGCTTGTCGTATTTACAGAACTGGTACATGAAGATGAAGCCTGAACACGTCCTTTCAGTATGCTGAGGGGCGTGTTTTTGTTTTATCCAAAGGATATTTATGTTAAAATTTAGAAATAAATGATCGTACTTATTTAAAAGGCTCTGTTATCGTTCATTGTTGATTTCATTCGCTCTCGGCGGAAGCTTGCACGAAGTGCAAACAGTATCAGTGCGACAATCGACTCGACAGTGCCTCGTCGTGTCTTACTGTCCCAGGGCTTGCCCTCAACTAACATTCGCTTTGCGAATGTGGATTTTCGGACTGCGCTGATCCCTCGGGCGTCGCCGCCTGTCACTCATTCAATCTGATGATCAACACCAAACTTTAAGATAGCCATTTAAAAAAGGAGGAATCTGATGATTTACTGGAGTTGGAGTTACAAAAAGAAGTTGATATGGAATGCCGTGCAACTGCCTGTCATCCTGTTGCTGGTGATTTGGTTACTCAGTATAGAACGATCAACGCCAACCGTCATTCTATCTTTAGCTGCTTCATCAGTTGCAGTCATTACCCTGGTCCATACCTATAGCAAATGGAATCAGGAAGTATCCTAGACAGACCCAATCCATGTTACCCCACATCTGATGATTTGTTGAATACATACATAAAATAAGAAGATCGATTAAACGAAAAAGGAGACCGGGCAGTTGAAAATACGAGAAGTCGAAGTAACCGATACTGAAAAACTGGCCTTCCTCACTCAAAAAGTCGATGAAAGTTCACAGTATATGCTCTGGGAAGCTGGGGAAAGACAGATCAAAAATGAAAATCAATTAAAGATGATTTCAAGCATGAAAGAGGCTGGAAACTCTACTCTACTTGTTGCTGAAGAAGATGATGACCTCTTTGGGTACTTACTGGCAATTGGCGGGAAGGCAAGGCGAAATAGACATTCTGCTTACGTTGTCGTTGGTGTTTTGAAAGGGTTTAGAGGAAAAGGAATTGGAACGAAGCTATTTGAACAGTTGGAGAAGTGGGCTTTATCCAATCATATTAGCCGGTTGGAACTGACTGTCGTCACTAAGAATGAAGAAGGCTTACGTTTATATAAGAAATCAGGATTTGACATTGAAGGTACAAAAAGAAATTCCTTGAGAATAAATGGTGACTTTGTTGATGAATATTATATGTCTAAACTCTTATGATTTTGCTTATTCAATTTCCAAGGAGGGCAGCGTTGGTGGTGACTCTGGAGGGACGAGCGAAATCCTCAGAACGCGTCCACCAAAAGCGAACCGAAAGTATTCTTTCAGAAGTATTCTTTCAAATGAAAAGATGACTGAAAGAAAGTCCAGTGATCTTAAACCATAAAGTGCAATCCACAGGCTCTCTCCCATCCATGTCTGTTATACTGATGCTACCTATGCATTATGCCGGAAAGGAAGCCAATTGACTATGGATGCCTATCAGAAAAAAATCGTAACCGCCCTCTTAATCGCCACATTTTTAGCCGCCATCGAAGTCACGGTCATCAGTACCGCCATGCCGAGCATAACCCGGGACCTCGGCGGGATGGACATGATCAGCTGGGTCTTTGCAGCTTACCTGTTAACCTACGCCGTCATGACACCGATCTTCGGGAAGCTGGCGGACCTGTTTGGAAGAAAACGGATTTTCATCGTCGGAGTCACGATCTTTCTGATCGGTTCTGCCATGTGCGGTTTTTCCCAATCCATGGAACAGCTCATCTTTTTCCGCGGGATTCAGGGCATTGGTGCCGGTGCTTTGACACCGATGACCTTTACCATTGTCGGCGATATTTTCAAATATGAACAGCGGGCCAAAGCCCAGGCGATTATCGGTTCCATCTGGGGCGTCGCTGGGATCTTCGGTCCGGTCGTCGGGGGATTCTTTGTCGATTTCTTAACGTGGCACTGGATCTTCTTTATCAATATCCCTTTTGGTCTCGTCGCGATGTATCTATTGGGACGAAACCTGAAAGAAAACATTGAGAAGAAAAAACGATCCATTGATTATCTCGGTGCACTTACATTCATGATCGGAACCGGGGCCCTTTTGTATGCTTTATTATCCGGAGGCACTGAAATCCAGTGGACGGATCCGTTGATGGCTGTTCTGCTTGGTATTGCCGCAGTCTTTATTGGTCTCTTCATTCGCATTCAGCTTCGTTTCAGTGAACCGATGGTGCCACTTCATCTTTTAAAAAATAAGCATCTGTTAACGGCCAACCTGGCGAGCCTGATGCTCGGAATGATCCTGATCGGCTTAACCGCCTACTTACCTCTCTGGGTCCAGGGCGTTCTGGGTCTTGCAGCGATCTATTCCGGATTAACCTTGATTCCTATGTCTCTCGGCTGGCCGCTGGCCGCTTTTTGGAGCAGCCGCCTCCTCCAGCAATTCGGAGCCAAACCGGTCTGTATTACCGGAACCGGTTTAATCGCCCTCAGTTCACTGGCACTGACCTTCATCTCACAAACGACACCGAACTGGGTACTGATTGTCATCATGTTCTTCAACGGGATGGGTTTCGGCTTTGCTATGACGATGTTCACCGTCATCGTGCAATCATCCGTCGGCTGGAAGAACCGCGGAGCGGCCTCATCTTCCAATGCCTTTCTGCGAACACTTGGGCAGACGCTGGGGATCACCGTTCTCGGTGCCGTGTTAAACCAATTCATTGCCGGATACGGCAATGACGAAACAGAAGCCCCGACGGCGTTGCTCGCGTCAGGGCTCTCCACGGTATTTCTCTTATTATTCGTGATGGCAACCATCGCTTTCCTTATTACATTCCGGTTGCCGAAAGAAGAACCGGAACATGCCAGAAGCGACTGATCCCGCCCCGTCTGATCAGAGGCGAAGCTTGTTCAGATCGAATGCCGGTACAAGTCCTTCTTTCGCGGCACGGCCAAGCAGGGAGTCCACTGCTTTAAAACCGATGTCACCCAGATCCAGGGAGAACTCGTTGACATACAGATCAATGTGCTGCTTTTGCACGTCCTCGGACATTTCCTGGGCGTGGGCCATGACGTAGGCCGCTGAAGCGTCCGGGTTGTCAAAGGCGTATTTGACTGATGCCCGGATCCAGCCGGTCCACTGCCGGGGATCCACCTGACCCCGCCGGGCAATGATGGCGCCAAGTGGAATCGGTGCTCCTGTGTCCTGTTCCCACCAATCGCCCAGATCCTGCAGCTGATGAAGACCGTATTCAGGATACGTGAAGCGCGCCTCGTGAATCACAAGCCCCGCATCCACCTGTCCGTCCCGCACAGCGGGCATGATCTCGTGAAAGGGTAAAATCACAATCTTCCCCACACCCTCAGGCAGCTTTTGGGAAAGCCAGAGCCGAAACAGCATATACGCTGTGGAACGGTCACTCGGCACCGCCACCGTCTTCCCCTTCAAAAACGAAGCATCCTCCGTTTCATCCCGGGTCAACACAAGCGGGCCAACACCTCTTCCAAGCGCTCCCCCGCAAGGGATCAACTGATAATCATCCACTACATAAGGGAGTGCTGCAAAAGAAATCTTCATAATCTCCGGACCCGTTCTGTCCTGCGCCCAGTAGTTTGTCTTGTCAATGTCCGCATACGTTACATCCATGTCAGGTGCCCCTGCAATCAGTCCGTGGGTCAATGCGTGAAAAATAAACGTATCGTTTGGACACGGTGAAAAAGCGATCTGTTGCATGATTATGTCATCTCCTTTAAGTGTGCTGCGACGGTTGTCAAAGCGGCAAGTGCATCATCCAGACGCCACTCATCCCGCTTCCGTGGACCGACAGGATTTGAAATCGCACGGATTTCAATGGAAGGAAGCCCTGCGGCCTCAGCTGCCGATAACACTGCAAAACCTTCCATCCCTTCGGCAAAGACATCCGGAACGCGTTGGATCGTCTCGTCCAGACGTGCTTTTGTCCCTGTCACCATCGATTGAGTGACAATGATACCTGTATGGTGGTCCATAGAGAGTGATTCATCGATTTGACGAAATAACGCCACATCTGCATCCCGCTTCGAAACGGTAAACCCGAGAGTTTCAATGCGCTCAAATGAACCGTCTGCCTGTTCAAAACCGAGATCCGCCTGCACGGATGCTGAGCCGAGAACCACTTCCCCTATCTTCGCTTTGCCGGGAATGCCTCCTGCGACACCGAGATTCAATACCGCATCATAGCCAGACTCTTCTGAGAGCTCCATCGTTGTCCGGATCGCTGCTTGAACGGGACCAACGCCACAAAGAGCCGTATGAAACCGGGGGTCACCGTTCAATCCAAGCCTGACAGCCTCCAGTTCTTTTTCTACTGATGTGACAATCAAAATCTTCTTCATCCTTTGCCTCCATTACCGGGAAATCCGTTCCCTCAGTGCGTCATACCAGTCTTCTGTCACAGCCGTGTCTTCATGATTCAACCAGACAATCTCATCTTCCAGTTCAATACGTAAAAACGGTGCCTCAGACAAGTCTAAAAACAGCAGCACCGGGCCGTCTTGATCAAGGCGGAACCGGCCCTTCAAATTCCCTGCAATCGATAAGCCATTGGTCCGAAGGGTAATTTCCTGCATCCCGTCTTCAAGCGTGACCTTCTGGATATCTGCATACCCCCATTGGTCACCATACAATCCGGTAATTTCAAAACCTTCTTCACCCGTCTGGAGCTCGTGACCGGACAAACCTGCCACAGCTGCGAATCCAAGAACACCGAGTGTGAAGACAACCGTCACGTGCATCACGATCTTGTTTCGCTTTCTTGTACGCTCGGGTTCTCTGGCAATACCCCGGTAAGCTGTCCCAAAAAGAACGAGGACAAACAGCAGCCACGAGAACAGGTTGATGTTCATGAATCCGGACAGTCCTGCCAGAAAACCAAAAAGGAGCACGGCGCCTGAAACGATCAGACCGCGCCCCGTTACTGTCATATAGCCGGCATCCAACATGGCCTGTTGCTCCTCCTTATCCCTTGAGGAAAAGCCGGAGACAAAACTGTACCTTTTCTTATACAAGATCAGATACCCAAACAAAAACATCAAGCCCGCAATCAACAGCGAGATGATCTGATACATTACCATAATTTTTCCTCATCTCCCTGATACATCCGGAACATCCGGCTGTATTCATCCGCCAGTTCCCTGCGAAGGGACACGGGTGAGAGTACTTCCGCATCCGGACCGAATGAACGGACCCAGCGAAGGAATTCCTGCCGGCTTCCGACGGTTACTTTCAGTGTCAATGTCCCGTCTTCTTCATTGAATTTCTTTGTCTCCACGTAGAACTCTTCCTCGTCCACATACTTTGCTGCTTCCGGTGAGAAACGAACCACGATTTCAAAAGGATCTTCCTCCTCCATGATCGACCAGCGCTGTTTCAAAAACGTATCGATGGAGAATGCTTTCGGGATGGCGAACCCGACATCCGTCACCTTTGCCTCCTCAAACCGGTTCAGTCGGAATACCCGGATGCCTTGACGCATCCTGCAGTAGGCGACGAGATACAGATGCCCTTCCCGTGGCACGAGATAATACGGTTCGAGGCGCCGTTCGGACCATTCCGAGCGGTGCATCGCATAGTACCGGACGTCCACGCACAGGTTCTCACTCATCGCTTGAATCAGGGCGGGCATGATCCGTGCCTGCACCGCGTCTTCCGTTCTTGCATGCAGACGGATCCGCTCGGCGATGGCCGGATTCGGCGTTTCACCGGTGGCCATACGCATCACTTTTTCCAACCCCGTCCGGTAGGAACGGTGAAACGGATGCTCCTTTGACGTAATCCCCGTAGAGAGCAGCGGATACAACGTCAAGGAAAGCCACTCATCCTTTGTGAGTTTGCTTTTCACCTGCATGTTCGGAATCAAAAGCCGGTAGCCTTCCCTGCCCTGGGCCTGAATTTCATGACCCTGCGTCTGGAGAAATTGAATATCCCGGTAGATCGTCCGCTTCGTCGTCTGACAATGATCCGCGAGGTCGTTCGCTGTCACCGTGTCGTGGTTTGACAAGTGGTGCATGATGTAAAAGAGTCGCTCGGACTTATTGAACGTGGCTTCTGTCATCGTACATATCCCCTTTTCCGTTCATTCGTCTGCCGACTCCATTTTACCACAATCATACAGATTACCGGGTTTGAATTTCTCTAGGCAAACAATACCAGTCCGAAAAAGATTCCGTAAGACGCCACAATCGCAGCGATGCTGACCCGGAGGATCAACCGGACCGTTTTCGGCTGCAGTGGACCCTGGTATTTCGCCATCCAGCCGCTTTTTTTCTGTTTATTGCGGTAGAGGACTGTGACAAGTCCAAGCACGCCTAACGCCTGTAAGAGGAAAAACCATGTCCGAAGCATTTCACTATCTCCGAAGACGGCGTCTGTGCCTCCGAAGAAATCAATGATCAATGAATTAATAATGGAATACCCGACCAGCGCAAAAAATAAGATGAAAATGATTCTGATGACCTCAAAGATAAACGTTACTGTATCCTTCACTGTTCTTCCTGCCTTTCGATGCGGGTGATCTCGTTATATCCTGAGAGCACAACTCTGTCCGGCGCCTGGATCCACAAGATTGGTTTTGCCGAGGATGCTGTTAAGCCTCCTCCACTGAACATGCCATAATCGGCAGCTTCTGTTGTAAACTGCTTCACAGCAAACATCGGCTCGATGGATGACATTTCCAAAGGCCGGTCTTCAAACACGGTCCAGAGGCTGTTCGTTACCAGTTCAAGGGATCCTTCTGGAAGCAAATCCGTGACCACCCGTTCATTAAACTCACTATGAGGATACACGAAGATGACCGAGATGTCATCTCCATAATCGGGATCAATGTCCAAAACGACATGGGTCTGCGGGGCATAATCCGTACCGTTCCTGATTTCAAGCTCTTCTGAAAACGCACTCCGCGCAAAGGTCCCCTCCATCGTCCTGTATTCATTTAGAAGACGTTCCCTGTCACCTGCCTCAATCAGGGACAACGCCTCTTCTTCATGCGCTTCGATCATGCCGCTTTCAGACACCTGACGTTCCAAGGCTTTGTCACTTTCCAACGTAAGGGCAAACGGCACTGTCATTGCCAATGCGATCAGGAAAACACCGAACGTTTTAAGTGGCAGATTTTTCGATATCTTCATAAGCTTTACGAAGACCGATTTATAGATCAAATAAATTGCCAGACCAATGACCAGAAATATCAGCAGCTGGTAAAGAACGATTGTCGTCATCGAATCACCTCCATTCTTCGAAGTAACAGGAATCCGGCTCCATAGGATAACAGAAACACTGCCAGCACTTTCAATAGAAAGGTCGGCAGAAACGTTTCCTCAGTAAACCAGAGAAAAAAGGCGCCTGTCAGTTCATTCACCGGCGTGAAGATCAGAATGGCAATGGCCGCAACCGTTCCGATTCTGACAAAGACATGCTGCTGGAAAAGCATCCAGATCAGATAGGCAATGCCCCCCACCAAAAGCAGGTAAAACCATGTGGCCGCAAGACCGATGACGTAATCACCCAGGGACAAATTCGTAACGAGTACCGTTCCTTCAGTCTGTAAAATGAGTCGCGTCACAAGTGCGTGCGGGAACATGAGCAGCATGGCAGTCAATGCACCTAATCCGCTGTAAACCAAAAGCATGATGCCGTTTGCCGTGGCTTCCGTATCTCTAGTTGCCGGAAAACTGAAGAGATTCTTCTGTTCCCGCTTCAGGGTCATACCACCGCTGACGACCATCATCCAAATCAAGGAGAAAATGAAAATTAGACTTGGCGTATATTGTTCAAACCGATATTCAAATAGACCCGTTCCTCCAAAATGACCGGACGTCGCATTCAGAGAAAAGATAAATCCCAACCCCTGCAAAAACATCAGCTGCCAGAGGACATAACCGCTCGAAGCCAGTTTCAGTTTCACGAGATGTAAGGTCATCTCGCCTCTACTCACGCTTTCCGTAGACATCATCAACCACTCCCTTCCGGCTTTTCGTCAGCGCACGGCAGACTTCCGTCGCTGACACATGCCCGACCTTCAGGCCTCTGTCTACCATGGGTTCCGGGATGGTTCTCAAATCCCGTTTCAAAACGGCACGCTTCAGATTCGGTCCTACCGCCTCTTCACTCAGGACGGTTGAATCCGCTGTGGCTTCGTCCACTTCCACTGCCGGACCCGTAAAGGAAAAACTGTATTCCTCCAGATCCGGAATCGTTTCATGAAGAAAAATCGAACCGTTCTCAATCAGAATCACGGCTTCCAACAGGTCTTCCAGTTCTTCAATATGGTGACTCGAGACAAGCATGATCCTGGGTTCATCCAGATAGTCCTTTAAGAGCGCCCGGTAAAAATCCCGTCTCGTTTCCTCATCCATTCCTGTCGTTGGTTCATCAAAGAGCGTTATCGGTGTTCGTGCCGCCAGGCCGAAAATCGCATTGAACAGACTTTTCTTTCCCTTTGATAACGCGTCATGTTTCGCTTTCGGATCAAATTCGAAAAAAGCAAAAAGACCTTCCGCAATTTCCTCATTCCAGTTCGGGTACATCGAAGCGCCAAACGACAGGATCGTTCCCAGATCAAGCCCCTCGGGAAAGGTCATGCCATCGTCAATCAGTGAAACGTTTGTTGCTGTTGCTATGTTATTAAACGGCATCTCGCCATTTACCATCAACGTCCCTTTCGACGGCTTCAGAAAGCCTGCGATCATATGTAATAAAGTTGTCTTTCCTGCACCGTTACGTCCGACGAGCCCGGTAATGGACGGGCCTTCAAGTAACAGGTTCGTATTTTTGATCGCGACCTGTTGTTTACCAAAGCGCTTATAGACCTGGTCCAGTTCAATCTTCATCGCCTGATTCCTCCTTTTGCATCTGCCGGATCAATGCCAGCATCTCGTCTTCGGTCATCTTGACATGCTTTGCTTCCTGCACATAGGTCCTGGCAAGCGTTCTGACTTTCGTCGCCCGCCGTTTTTGACGGATGACGTCTTCCGCTCCTCCAACCACAAACATCCCGAGACCCCGTTTCTTATAAAGAATGCCTTCATCCGCCAGAATGGATAACCCTTTGGCTGCAGTAGCAGGATTAATGGTGTACATGTCTGCCAGCTGATACTGGGAATAGACCTTGTCCCCGTCCCTGAAATGACCGTTCAGTATTTCAGTCTCCAGCCACTCCGCCAGCTGCCTGTAAATCGGTTTTGTATCATCCGGTTGAAACATCGCTTCACCACCCTGACCCAGTGCATTACTGGAGTAATGTACTAACGATATTATCTTATTCCCTTAATTTTGTCAATAAGCCGTTATGGACGACTTTGCCTCCCATTATCCGGTATACTGAATGCAGAAAGGGGATGAACTGATGATCAAACAATTGAAGCACTGGCTGTTCAAACTGTCAGCTAACCGATCCATTACGAAACGCGACCGCACCAACGCCTTTGTCCGGCTGGAAAAACCGATGTCAGAATGGAACGTTGCATTCCTGACGACTGCAGGTGTCCACCTGAAAACGCAGGATGGCTTCGACGTCGATGCCGGCGATCCATCTGTCCGAATGATTCCATCCTCCTCATCGCATGACGACTTAATGATCACCCATACCCATTACGATACGGAAGAAGCGGACAAGGATGTGGGCTGTGTTTTTCCATTGGCGACACTGAACACCCTCGCTTCAGAGGGGTTGATTGGCTCTTTAGCTGAAACCTGTTACGGCATGATGGGTTATATCCCTGAAACAGACCGGCTGGAAACCGAAAGCATTCCGCCGATCCTGAAACAGTTGAAGAAGGAGAAAGTCGATGTGCTCCTGCTCTCTCCCGGCTGATATATCTGCCATCAATCCGTGGGATTGATCCAGCAAGCCGCAGAAGAAGCCGGGATCGCTACCGCTTCACTAACACAAATTCCGGAGCTGACGGAAAAAGTCACCGTCCCAAGAGCGCTTCACATCAAATTCCCATTGGGGCGCACGTTTGGGCAGTCCGGCAGAACCGATCTGCAGCGAAAAATTATGATTGACCTGCTTGAAGCAGTGCAGAACCGTAAACCTGAAGATGAAAAAATTCAAAAGCTTCCATACAGATGGCGTCGTGATTGATGACGCCATCTCCCGGAAAAAACGGAAAGGAAACGGACATGATGAAACAACGGCTCTCACTGATCGCGATTATCCTGCTCGCTGCAGGACTGATCTGGTTCTCCAGATCCTATTTGGATGTCAGACCTGAAGAAATGAGGAATTGGATTTTAGGCTTTGGGGTCTGGGCACCGCTCTTGTTCGTTATCCTCTACGCACTCAGACCGGTCATCTTTTTCCCCGCCTCGGTGATGAGTCTCGCCGGCGGCCTGGCATTCGGCGCATTGTGGGGTACCGTCATTATCGTTATCGGGGCCACCCTCTCCGCCGCTCTTGCCTTTCTGATTGGCGGAAAGCTCGGAGACCGGTTTATGAAAATCAGAGAAGGAAGCCGCACAGAAACCATCCGTAAACAGATGGAGCAAAACGGCTTCGTCTACGTCCTGATCTTCCGTTTTATTCCGGTGATTAATTTTGATGCCATCAGCTATCTGGCATCTGTCGCCGGCGTCACTTTCAGAGCGTTCATGACCGCTACATTCATCGGGATTATACCCGGCACCTTCGCCTATGCCTTTCTCGGAGCAAGTTTCGTCACCTTGAATCCCTGGCAGATCGCAGGTGCCATCGCGATCTTCCTGGTGTTTATGATCGTCCCGATTGTGCTGAGAAAACGGTTAGCCGGCAAGATCGGACTGGAAGAGAAAAAGGAGGAATTACATGAAAAAGTATGATGTGATTGTGATTGGCGGAGGTTCCGGAGGACTGACCGTTGCTGCAGGGGCCGCCTCCTTTGGTGCAAAAGTCGCCTTGATTGAACGAAAAGCATTGGGGGGAGACTGTCTGAACGTCGGGTGTGTACCATCCAAAGCCCTGATCGCCGCCGCAGGAAAAGTCCACAAAGCACGACAATCCGAAGCGTTCGGTTTGAACGTCAGTGGCAAGGTGGACCTTAAAGCCGTCATGGCCGATGTCCACGCTGCCATATCGGACATAAAAGGACACGACAGCAAAGAACGCTTTGTGGAGATGGGCGTGGACGTCTTCGACGGTGCAGCTTCTTTTTTAGAGTCCGACGTGGTCGCAATCGAAGGATTCGGTTCGATCAGGGGAGAAAAGATTGTCATTTCCACCGGATCCAGTCCTGTGGTACCTCCAATCAACGGCCTGAATGAAGCCGATCCACTGACCAACGAAAGCGTCTTTCAACTCGAAGACCTGCCGGACAAACTTGCCGTCATCGGTGCCGGTGCCATCGGGTCGGAACTGGCTCAGGCCTTCGCGAGGCTGGGCAGTGACGTCACTTTGATCGACATGGCGGATACCCCCCTTTTCCGTGAAGATTTTGACATTCGCGAAGCCATCCAACATGCGCTTGAAGAGGAACTGACCTTTATCGGCGGTGCCACCTTGAAGAAAATTGATAACGGAAAAAAAGGCGGCCACAAGCTCAACCTCGAAAAAGACGGCCAGGAGCTGGAGGTTAAGGCGGACCGGATTCTCGTCGCGGTCGGCCGAAAGCCGAATACGGCCTCCCTGAACCTGAACTTCGCCGGGATTGAAGTGGATGATAAAGGAGCTGTGATTGTCGATAAAAACCTTCGGACAACGGCGAAAAACGTCTATGCCGTCGGTGACGTGAACGGCGGTCTGCAGTTTACCCACGTTGCCGGAGTGGAAGGCAAGCACGTCGTCCAGGAGCTCATCACCGGTCTTCATTCAGCTGTCTCCTACCAGGCTGTACCCTGGGTGACATTTACTGATCCGGAAGTGTTTCACCTTGGTAAAACCGAAAAAGAACTTCGCAGTGAAGGGGCGGACTACCGGGTCTTGAAACAGGAACTGAGTCAGACGGATCGGTTTATTGCAGAAAGGGCCACAACCGGTTTTGTGAAGCTTTTGACTGACAAGAACGGCCGTCTTCTCGGTGCCCATGCCATCGGATACGGGGCGGGCGATTTCATGCAGGAAGCCGTCGGCATCATGAGCCGTAAGGAGCCGGCCCATTCCATCTCGAACGTTGTCCATCCTTATCCGACGCATACTGAAGCGTTAAAAGGCGCATCGGATCAGTATTGGCGAAGCCTGATGGCCAATGGAATCGTCCCTTACGCCGCTGAAAAATGGATGAAACTGAAACGAAAACGGTAATAAAAAAGTCGGCTTGTCGCAAGCAAATCGCGACAAGTCTAAGTTGCACCTGTACTTCATTCTTCCAGTAATCGTAAACAACCAGACAAAGATGAAAAAGCACCCTTGGAACAGGATCCACTATCCTGTACCAAGGGTGCTCTGCTTTCATATTTTATTATTGATTGTGCGGGGAATCCGCATCAGGTTCTATGAATTCAATCCGGTTCCCGTCAGGATCCAACGTCCAGCACTGCCAGTTTTTCCCGAGTCCCCGCTTGGGCTGTACGGTTAAGTTGACACCCTTTGCTTCAAGATCCTTGGCTGTTTTCTCCACACTGTCCACTATGAAACAGAAGTGATGCAGCCCAATGGCTTTTTCCGGTTCATCGGGTTTATTTTCCCCGCCGTGAAACAGTTCAATATATTCTTTCGGGGCAATCTTCACATATTCAATCCAGGGGTTACCGTCTTGATCTTTCACATCGAAGGCATGCTCAAACCCCAGTTTGTCACAGTAAAACGCGAGACTCTCTTCCATATTGTTCACCGTCATGGCTACATGAGCCAATCCCTTAATCATGTCAGTTCCTCCTCTTCCATATCAACATCAGCCGATCCGGACCAGGGTCCGCCCCTGAGCTTTTCCTTCGAGAAGCCGGTTCATCACTCTTGGAAGCTCTTCCATAGCCACTTCTTCTTCAAGCATGTTATTCAGATGCTCCGGATACAGATCCGTCGCTGTCCGTTGCCAGATCTGCTCCCGGACGTTCATCGGACAAAAGCCTGAATCCACACCGAGAAGGGCTACACCCCTTAATATGAACGGCATGACGCTCGTAGAGAATTCAATCCCTGCAGTCAGTCCGCTGAGGGCAACTGCCCCGTTTTGTTTCACAGCAGGTAAAATCGCCGCAAGCGGTGCGCCGCCGGTGGCATCCACCACGCCAGCCCACATCATTTTTTTCAGATGTGCCGGTTTTTCCGGAATCAGTGTATCCCGGTGAATAACATCATCAGCACCCAGTTCCCGGAGATAGGGTTCACTTTCCAGTTTGCCGGTGCTTGCCGTCACCGTAAATCCTTTTCGCTTCAGCATTCCGATCGCCATACTGCCGACACCACCTGTGGCTCCGGTAACAAGAATCGGGCCATCGTCAGGTGTGACACCGACTTGTTCCATACGATGTATGGAAAGCGCTGCAGTAAAGCCGGCCGTTCCAATGAGCATGGCTTCTCTTGCGGTCAGTCCTTCCGGCATCGGTACCACCCAGTCTGCCGGGACCCGGGCCAGTTCACTATAGCCGCCGTCATGGCCGACACCCAGCGTGTAACTGGTGCAGATCACCTGATCTCCTTTATCAAAACGCCTGTCATCGGATGCCACCACGGTTCCGGCGAGATCTATACCCGGTATTGCCGGATATTCACTGACGACTCTTGATTTCGGGTGCAGCGCCAGAGCGTCTTTGTAATTCACGTCTGAATACGCGACGCGGATCAGCACTTCTCCTGCAGGAAGTTCTCCGGTTGCTCGCTCCTCCAAATCGCCGGTGCCGTCCCCTTTTGCCACAAATGCTTTAAATCGTTGTTCTGTCATTGGTTGAAGTCCCCTTTCCACCAGTTGTTTTCTATTCCTTATTCCCGTTCCCTTGCGTACTTCATTTAAATCCTTTAAACTACGATCGTTAAGCAACATGAAAGCAGGGATAACCATGTGGGAAATTCTGAACATCATCGGAACCATCGCGTTTGCGTTAAGCGGTGTACTCGTCGCGATGGAAGAGCGATATGATTTAATGGGTGTTTACATATTGGGCTTTATCACAGCGTTTGGTGGCGGTGCGATCCGGAATCTTCTGATCGGTGTTCCTGTTACGGAACTTTGGGACCAGGGGCCGCTGTTTATCACCGCAGTTCTCGTGATGACGGCCGCTTTCTTATTTCCAGGGATCTTAAAGTGGACGCTTTTGAAACGGGGCGTTTTTTTTGATGCCATCGGGCTCGGAACCTTCTCTGCCCAGGGAGCTCTTTTCGCTGCCTCCATGGGGCTCCCCCTCAGCGCAGCCATTGCTGCCGCCGCCTTAACCGGAACCGGTGGTGGGATGGTGCGGGATGTATTGGCCGGCAGGAAGCCCTTGTTCCTGCAAAAGGAAATTTACATTGCCTGGACGTTGATCCCGGGCGTTCTGATCGGCTCGGGTTTTGTCACCAGTGACATCGGTGCGTTTATCATTGTCGTATCGGTCGTCCTGCTCCGGCTCGCTTCGGTCGTATGGCAGTGGCATTTGCCGCAGAGACGGCTCCCAGTCGATGAAAAAACCCGGGAACCTGACGATTGAACGATAGAGAAAACTCTCTATTTACCATCAAAAAGAACGGCCCGCGGGCCGTTCTTTTGTGTACGTTATTGCAGTTTTATACATATCTCAATTGCAGTTTGGCAGGATCGACATTTCTGATTGTTTCATGAAAGGTGTAATCCAGACGTTCCGACGACTCCCTTAAAATGAGGGAAATCTTCCTGAATGCTTCCACATCAAACAGCCTGTAGATTTCCTCCAGACGATCCCATTGTGATGATTTGGCCAATGGAAAAGCTGTACAGTCCAGTTCAACCTGATACTCTTCTGGTGAAATCATCTGAACCTGTTTTCGATAAGACGCCATCAGTTCTTGCCAGTCATCGTCTTCAAATATCCCTTCGAGTTTGATGTTCAATCGTTTGTCGTATGGGTTTTGCTGAATGTAGTGTCTCCCCATGTTGTATGCACTCCTTATGGGATATGACCTGTACCCACATAATAACATCTTAATTATAACCATTTCAATCCAATCGATCCAGATTTGATAATTTAACACATATTTCACATATTATAAATCCCTTTGATCCGGGTCTTCAAGTCCATCAATCAGGTTCTCGGCCATCCGCCTGTAGAGATTGCTCTGATTGATGCAACTGAGAATCATCAGCACTTGTTGAACATCACCGTCGGCTTGCATCTCTTCGGCATGCCCCTTCACACGCTCCCATTCCGACTCAAAATCAGCCATAAACCGGATTGCATTATCATCAGCTATCGCCAGATAATGATGATAAATATCTCCTAGAGGAAGTTCCTTTCGCTGCTCGGTCACTGCATATAACGCTGCTTTTATGTCGTTCATGGACAGCACACCTTTCAGCTCATAAATCAGTGCAATGAGCATGATGTGTTCTTTTGTATACCGTTTGTTATGTATCGGAAATAACAACCCGCCTTTTGCATAGTTGTTGATCATGGTTTTCGTCATGATTTTATCCCCGTCATGCCGCTTCGTGTCACCAAATACCTGCTCAAATAACTGTATGACCTGGTCCATATACAAATCAATCTGTGGAATATCCTCCTGACGGATCATTCTACCAAGATTGTTATGATTCGCTTCAGTCATGTCGATCACCTCACACCCATTATAAATGTCATGACTTCTTCTGTAAACATTGACTACTTATCGCACTTCATATATCATTATACATAGTTATCAATACTACATAACGTAATTAAGAGGAGCGATTATACGATGAACACTTTTATCCGTGAACCGATTAACAGCCTCACACACTGGTTTGGCGCACTTTTATCCATCATAGGCTTGACCGCGATGCTGATCAGGGCATCTGAATCCGGGTTTACCACTCTGGAGATCACTGCTGTACTCATTTTCGGAATCAGCCTGATTCTCCTGTATACGGCATCCGCCACCTATCACATGATCCAGGCAAAAGACTCGGTGATTGCCTTTTTCCGTCGGCTGGATCACTCGATGATCTACATTCTGATCGCTGGTACATATACCCCTTTTTGTCTGATTGCTCTGCAGGGACCTGCGGGCTGGACACTCTTCTTCATCGTCACAGCCATGGCCATCGCCGGCGTGATCTTTAAGCTGGTCTGGTTTCATTCGCCGCGCTGGCTGTCTACCGGGATCTACATCGGCATGGGCTGGATGATCGTGTTCTTCATCGTACCGTTAACGTCGGTCCTGGATACCACCGGACTGATTCTCCTCGTTGCCGGAGGCGTATTGTATACCATCGGCGGTGTTCTGTATGCCATCAAGCCAAACTGGTCTCTTTTGAATGCCATCGGTTATCACGAGGTGTTTCATATCTTCATTCTGCTCGGGAGTCTCGCCCACTTCTTCAGCGTTTACTTTTTTGTAATCGGCTAACCCTAATGAAAGCCTTTGTTTCGCTTACACTTCAATCCTTTAGCGAACGTAAACATTCCGAATTAACAAAAAACCAGCACCGTCAGATCCTATCAGGGTGTGACGGTGCTGGTTTATATTGCAATGGTTTACTCATTAGTAGAAGCAGCTTCCAGACTTGCCATTGCCTGCTGAATCCGCTGGATGCCTTTTTCCACGGTCTCCCGGGGGCAGGCGACATTCATACGGACAAATCCTTCTCCGCCAGCGCCGAATGTGTGTCCCCAATTAAAACCGATTTTCCCCGCATTTATAAACAATTTTTCCAGTTCCTTGTCCGTAAGTCCCAGTTCCCGGCAGTCGAGCCACAACAGGTAGGTCGCTTCAAGCCTTGCCAGGTGAATAGGCAGCTCCAATCGCTCCAGCTCATCTGCCACAAAATCAGCATTGGCCTTGATATAGTCATTCAATTCGTTAAGCCAGTCTTCTCCGTGATCATACGCTGCTTTCATAGCGAGAATCCCCATCGTATTTAAGGTGAAATGCCCCTGTTGTTTATCAACGGCCCCCAGCTTCTTCCGGTGATCAGGGTTCGCAGCGATGACAAAAGATGCCTGCATCCCTGCAAGATTAAACGTTTTGCTCGGTGCAGACAAGGTAACCGTCTGGTGACTGATGTCTTCGGACAAAGACGCCATCGGGATATGCGAATAGCCTTCAAGGATCAGATCCGAATGGATTTCATCCGCCACTATGATCACCTTATGGGCCAGACAGATATCCGCCAGCTGTGTCAGTTCGTCTTTCGTCCAGACCCGGCCGACTGGATTATGTGGAGAACACAGGAAAAACAGCTTCACATCCGGTTTTGCCGCCGCCTCTTCAAAGGCGGTGAAATCGATGCAGTACCCTTCAGAAGTCTCTTCAAGCTGACAGTTCTCCACCTCACGCCCGTTTTCCTTGACCATCGAGAAAAATGGCGGATAAACAGGTGACTGGATCAACACCTTATCCCCCGGATCGGTGAAGGCCAGCACCGTTTTTCCAAGAGAAGGCACAACGCCTGTGCTGTAGCTGATCCATCCCCGTTCAACATCCCAGCCATGACGGTGCATCAACCAGTTCCTGACGGTGTCCGTGACATCGTCCGCCACGTATGTATAACCAAAAATTCCATGATCAAGACGCTCCTTCAGGGCATTCAGTACACCCTCCGGTGGTCTGAAGTCCATATCTGCCACCCACATCGGCAAAATTTGCTCCTTCGTATTGAATACTGCTTCTGTCCGGTCCCATTTCACAGAATAGGTCTCTTTCCGCTCAATTTT
The DNA here is from genome assembly GCF_001721685.1 of Salisediminibacterium beveridgei. GTDB lineage: Bacteria > Bacillota > Bacilli > Bacillales > Salisediminibacteriaceae > Salisediminibacterium > Salisediminibacterium beveridgei. The sequence continues at coordinate 3,080,039 of NZ_CP012502.1, forward strand.
CTGATTGAAATCCATGCAATCACCTCTGTTTCATAGTATCTTCTTTCTCAGTATACGCCCCGGAAGACGTTCGGGCAACGAAACCGGTTGCCCCTTCGTGGTACACTTAAAAGAAAGCTATGTTAACGTCTGGTGTTGATTTCACTCTCTATCGGCGAAAGCCTGACGCGCACTTGCCACTGCTCCTGCGGTTATTCGTCGCATGAAGGTGCCTGAGCTTTCGACAGCTCATGATTCGCTGTGTCTCCATCGCCGCCTGTCGATCGCTACATGAATAAACAACATCGAGCTAAATACCAGCCAAAAAGAAAAAAGGATGAAACAGTTATGACTTTCGACTTATCAATCATACAATGGCTTTTGATCTTTTTTACGGCCTTGCTCATCGGCCTTGCCAAAACCGGCATCCCCGCTCTTGGCATTCTCGTTGTCACCATGATGGCAATGATATTCCCGGCCCGGGATTCCATTGGTATCGTGCTCCCGATGCTCATCATCGGTGATCTCGTTGCCGTTACTTATTACCGCCGTTCCGTGGAATGGAAGCTCCTCTGGCGACTCGTACCCTGGGTTTTAGGGGGAATCGTTCTCGGATTCCTATTACTTTTCACCGTCACGGACAGTCGTGCCATCGAAGTGATTCTGGGGATCATCATCAGCAGCATGGTCGTTTTGCAGATCAAAAAGGAATTTTCCTCCTCCAACAGTGACCAGAAGGTGCCGCGTTCACGATTTTTCTTGGTCTTTATGGGTACCCTTGGCGGGTTCACCACGATGATCGGCAATGCAGCAGGACCCGTTATGGCAATCTTTTTCATCGCGATGGCTCTGCCGAAAACCCAATTCATCGGGACAGGTGCCTGGTTTTACCTGACGGTGAACCTGATTAAAGTTCCTCTCTTGTTTTCACTTGGTCTCATTTCCGGGAACTCGTTGACACTGAATGCTATGATGCTTCCTGCCATTCTGATCGGGACCGCCATCGGTGTCCGGCTTGTACCTCTGATCCCCCAGCAGCGATTTAATCAGATTGTATTACTGTTGTCTTTCGCCGGTGCTCTTGCACTACTGATATGACAACGAGTATCAGTAAAAACAGGTCCTAAGACAGATCCGTTGTTGAGCGGAAAGGTATGCCATGATAGTATAAAAGTATTATCTCAACGAGCGGGGTGCCAGTCATGTGGAAGCTGATTCAAAAAAAACGATCGTTCCTAACGGTCCTGTTCTTCATCAGCTTTACGTGGATTGCAGCCAACCTGTTTGTATTAAACAGTCATGAACAAGAAGAAACCCGTTATGTTCAAGCTGAAATGGACATCTTCACCTCTGAGCTCGAAAGCATCACAACGACCTATCAGGAATTCGCCCAATTCATTTTCAATACAACCATCAATCAGGAAGCAATCACGTCGTTATTACATGTTGCGAATCACGCAACGGGCAATGAAAGAGATGGACTTCGTAGCGAGGTTTTCGACCTCCTTGAAGGCCCCTACGAAGACATGATGCAATTCAACTTCCGTCAGTTACACCTCCACCTTGACGATGGAACCAGTTTTCTTCGCATGCATGATCCAGATACATATGGGGATTCGCTCTACGGATTCCGTCCGATGATTGAAGACGCACAGATGAAAAAAGCACCCGTGTCCGGCTATGAGGAAGGACGGAGTTTTAACGGGTATCGCTTCGTATTCCCGCTGTTTCATAACGATGAACTGGTCGGCTCCGGGGAGATCTCTCTTTCCCTCTTGGCAGCAATCGGTATCATTAATGATATTTATCCGATGGACAATACCCAGTTTATTCTCCATCAAGACAAGGTCGAAGATACGATACTCGACACCTATCAGAGCAATTACATCCCTTCGTTCATTTCCACTGATTATGTATTTGACCGTGACTCAACCATTTTCGGCTCAAATGAGGACCGTTATGATATCTACAAAAGTTATGAGGTCCAACAAACAATCCGCCAAGAGGCCCGAGCCCAGTTGCCGGATCATGAACCTTTTCATTTTTCACTGTCCCACGATGAGAGGGGATTTCTCGTTCAGTTTATCCCCATTGCAAACTATGAAGAAGAGGCCATAGGCTATTTCATATCCGCACTTGAAGACGATCGTGTCGAAGTCATCAGAATGCAGCGAAACCGTGAACTGACCTATATCAACGGCTTCTTTTTGATCTTGACACTGTTTTTCACGATTCTTTATTTTGACCGGCGCAAGATCAATCAGCTCGCCACGACTGATCTTTTGACCGGACTGATGAATCGGAGAGCATTTATCCGTGCGGCGGACCATCATTTAAAAGCTTCCGCTAAATCCGGCGAACCGCTGGCGATTGCACTGATGGACATCGATCATTTTAAACAGATCAATGATACTTACGGCCATGACGCTGGCGACACTGCATTAAAAGAGATTGCCCAGCTGTTTAATAATGCTTTGGATCAACAAGACCTGTCCGCACGTTGGGGTGGCGAGGAATTCATTGTTCTCATGCCTTCCACTCATGCAAAAGAGGCGGAAATCCGCCTCGATGCCATCAGAGATCAAATTACCCGCCACACTTTTTTGAATAGAAGCACCATCACAATCAGTATCGGTGTTACTGATCTTCACGGGCGAAAAGAACGCCTTGAACACTTGATTACCGAAGCAGATTCCGCGTTATACAGCGCGAAAGATCTTGGGAGAAATCAGGTATTCTGCTTTGAACCGCCCGATCAGACGTGATAAACAGCGAAGTCCGCTGCCACTTCCGTATTCGGAAACTGGCGACGGGCTTCTTCTTTGAATTTCTCCATGTCCTGCTGTCGATACCTTGAACTGATATGCGTCAGAATCAACCGTTTCACGCCAGCTCTCTTGGCCACACCTGATGCTTCCAACGTGGTCGAGTGCCCGTATTTTTTTGCCGCCTCTTCTTCCTGGTCCATGAACGTCGCTTCGTGCACAAGCAGATCTGCATGTTGAACGAACTTAACGGTCTGTTCTGTTGGACGCGTGTCGCCAAGGATTGCGATTATCCTGCCCGGAAGTGGCGACGTGACATACTCACTGCCAGCGATGACTCTCCCGTCAGGCAGCGTCACTTCATGGCCCTTTTTCATGTCTGCCAACCACGGGCCTTTCGGGATTCCATCTCTCTCCAGTTTCGTCACATCCAACTTACCTGGACGGTCCGCCTCTGCAAAACGATAGCCGTATGAGGTCAGCCGATGATCCAGTTCACAGCAGCTCACCTGCCAGCGTTCAGATTGAAACAGCTGGCCTGCTTTGATTTCCTCGATCTTCACTTCGTAATTCAGATGGGTCCCGCTGATGGTGAGCGCTTGTTCAATATAGCCCTTCAATCCCTCGGGCCCGTAAATAAACAGCGTAGACGTCGCTCCTTGAAAAGAACGGCTTCCAAGAAAACCCGGCAGACCGAAAATATGGTCCCCATGCAGGTGGGTAATGAAAATGCGGCTGATCTGATTCGCCTTTACCGGGGCATGCAGCATCTGGTGCTGGGTCCCTTCCCCACAGTCAATCAGCCAAGTGTCGTTTTTCCCATTCACGCCTTTTAATGCAATGGCGCTCACATTCCGTTCCTTACCAGGGATGCCTGCACCCGTCCCAAGAAAAATGATTTCCACTTGTCATCACCTCAGTTATTACAGAGTCTTCTCCTGTCCCAGCACTTTCATAATTCCGATTGCCATTAAAATCATGATCACCGAAAGCGGCAGGGCGCTGATAACAATCATCGTCTGAAAGGCCCCCAGACCACCTGCGAACAAAAGAATGGACGTCGCCGCAACAAAAATAAATCCCCACAATACCTTGATTCTGATCGATGGATTCAAATCGCCTCCGGATGTCTGCATCCCGAGCACAAAAGTTGCTGAGTCTGCCGTCGTAACGAAGAAAATCACCAGAATAAACATCGTAAGAACAGATACCAAAGCAGAAAACGGCAAATACTCCAGCACATTAAATAACGCCGTCTCAAGGGGTTGCCCGGAGATGTTGATGCCATCATACAACTCCAGATAGATGCCATTACCGCCAACCACCGCAAACCAGAAGAAGGTGACAAGGGAAGGCGCAAAAATCACGCCGAATATAAATTCCCGGATTGTCCGCCCTCTCGATACACGGGCAATGAACATGCCGACAAACGGCGTCCAGGAAATCCACCACGCCCAATAGAAAATCGTCCACGCCTGGGTCCAGGCCGCTTCCTGTGCATCCACGGGACTCATGCGAAGTGCCATCGGAACCATCACCTGCGCATAATGCGCAAGACTGGATACGAATGTATTTAATAAAAACAGCGTCGGACCGACGATAAACATAAACAGCAAAAACAGACCGGAAATGGTGATGTTCAGTGTACTCAAATACTTAATGCCCCGCTGAATGCCCGTGGTGGCACTGGTCACGAATATGACTGTAATCACAGACATAATCACCAGCTGGATCCAGGGGTTAATCGGAATATCAAACAGATAATTCAGTCCCGAATTGATTTGCTGTGAGCCTAACCCGAGAGAAGCGGAGACCCCGAACAGCGTTGCGAAAACCGCTACGATATCAACAGCATTTCCCCAGGCTCCGTTCATGGATTTCCCAAGAACCGGCCTCAAAGTGGTGCTGAACAAGCCCGGTGCCTTGTATCGGAACTGCTGAAGAGCCAAAGCCAGGGCCACGATCGCATAAACCGACCAGGCATAAATCCCCCAGTTGATCCATGTGTACGTCACACCGCCAACGACATCTCCCGGTCCACCGCCTTCTCCTTGAGGAGGCGATGAAAAGTGCGCAACGGGCTCAGATACTCCGTAAAAGAACAATCCAATCCCGATTCCTGCTGAAAACAGCATCGCAAACCATACCGGTCTGCTGAATTCGGGTTTTTCTCCTGGATCTCCCAATGTGATGTTTCCGTATTTCGATAACGCCAAATAGACTGAAAAAATAAAAAATGACGTTACAATGATTTGAAAATACCAGCCAAAGGTTTCAAACATAAAAGACTGCGTAGCCGAAAGAGATGCTTCCAGCTGATCCGGGAAGATGACACCAAACAGCACAAAAGAAGCAATCAGTGCCACGGATATCTTTAATACGGGCGTTATTCGGGTTGTCATTATATTTTCCTCCTATGGTCTGCACACGTATTGTCACCTGTCTTGACATATACGAATCTATTATACTTTCCCTTACTTATGATACCGTAAACCACAGAAGGCATTAAACAGGCACTGAAACAGAGAAAAGCGCCACCGTAATCGGTAGCGCTTCCCTTCATTATTCTGCTTTTGATGCACTGTTTTTCAAATTTCGCATTGCTTCTGCCAAGGAGTGATAGTAAAACTCCTCCTGGTGTTCTTTTGTCCAACCGGAGCGGGCAAACAGATCCCGAACCGGACCGCGGACGAGCACGAAATAAAAATGAACACCCTGGGAGCGATGAAATGCAAGCCAGTCATTGAACTCATCGAGTGCCACTGCATCCATATCGTTCACACCGGAAAAATCAAGAATCACATGCTTCAGATTCGGGTGTTCAATCATATAACTCCGAAGCCGTTCTTCAATATAGGCCATATTGGCAAAATACACGGGGGCATCAATGCGGATCATCAAAATATCATCCTGTGTTTTCGCCTCAGGAAAGCGTTCGATATTCATATAGTCATCCAACTCTGCTACATAACCGAGCTCTGCCATATGCGGCTTTCCACTTCGATAAACGAAAACCGTCAGAGAGAATACAATTCCGGCAAGGATACCCAATTCAATTCCGATGGTCAATGTTGCGATAAACGTTACCATGAGTGTCACCGCATCAATTTTTTTGACCTGCCAGAGGTGTTTCGCTTCCTTCAGGTCAATCAATCCGTAAACCGCCACAATAATGATGGCCGCAAGGACAGCCCTTGGGAGATCATGAAACCATGAAGTGAAAAACAGCAAAGTCAATACGATAAAGAGTCCGGTGAATATGGACGCCATTCCGGTTCTTGCTCCGGCTTCATAATTCACGGCAGAACGGGAAAAGCCACCTGTTACCGGAAAACCGGAGAAGAATGATGTTCCGATATTTGACGCCCCCAGTGCCCGGAGCTCTGCATCTGCACTGATCGGATATTTCTCCTTCGTTGCGATCACTTTTGCCATCGCAAACGATTCAACGAACCCGATCAGGGCAATCGTCAGTGCCGTCGGAACCAGAATCACCAATGCGTTCACCGAGATATCCGGGACCGTTAGAGCCGGCAGTCCACCGGGGATTTCGCCGACGACCGTCACACCTCTTTCATCGAGGTCAAAGAGTTGGACTGCAAGGATCGCAAGGATCACCACAAAGAGGGGCCCAGGGACCTTTTTGACGTATTTTTTCATCAAGATCAGCAAAAGGATGCTGAGGATACCGACTGTAAGTGTTGCGAGATGGATGTCACCAATGTCCAGCAGTACGTTTCCGAGAATCGCAAACACATTTTTCGACTCGCCTGTATCCACGCCCAGCAGATGATTGAGCTGACTGAAACCGATGATGATTGCCGCCGCTGAAGTAAAACCGCTGATCACTGCATGGGAAATGAATTTTGTAATAAATCCAAGTTTCAGTGTCCCGAGCAGGAACTGAATGACACCGACCATCAGTGCCAACAGCAGCACGTAACCAATGTACTCATTGCTTCCGGGTTCTGCCAGACCTGATACCCCGGTAAAGATCAGCAACGACACCATGGCTACAGGACCCACAGCGAGCTGTCGGGATGACCCCATCAGCGCATAGATGAGTAACGGAATCGTCGACGCGTATAGCCCCATCACCGGTGGAAGGCCTGCGAGCATGGCATAGGCCATCCCTTGCGGAATGAGCATGATTGCCACAATCAGTGCTGCATTCAGATCCCCCTTCAAATCATGATTCAGATCGTACTGTTTTAACTGCCTCAATAACGGAAACCAGTTCTGCATCGTCAGCCACCCCAATTCACACTTCATTCATAGTATAGAAAACTTGGCTTCTCGCCAAGTTAATGGCGAAAGCCTTCCTTGCACGTATACTTCATTTCGTCAGCGATCATTAATTTCCCTGTGAAGTATAAACGAAAGGCAAGCCTGATTACTCCGAAGAGCAATCAGGCTGCACAGCTTGTTCATGGATCTTTGTTATTCAGCTACAGCGCAGCGGTTCGGACCAATTTCCATTTCTGTTTTTTCTTCAGGTTCAGGATCAATTTTACCCATATTGGTTTGACGGATTTCCTGATAGGAATTCGGCTGCGGCGGCAGGTTCCCTGTAACATATTGACGGAATTCACCTTCGTCTTCAAACTGCAGGCCTTCATTTTTCTTGAACAGCTCACCGAGTTTTTCAAATACACGGCCGTGCTCATCAACTTCATCAAACTTGGCAAAGTGGGCCGGCAGTACTTTCAGGTCCTGATCAAGGTTCTTATACGTCACATACAGGGATTGTCTCAAGTCCCCTACCCAGTCCTCTGCTTTACCTGCGAGGTCGGGACGTCCAATGGATTCGACGAACAGGATATCCCCGGTAACCAGGTATTCCTCGTCAATGATCACGGAAGTGCTTCCGATCGTGTGTCCTGGAGAATAAACTGCTTTCAGCTGAATCTCTTCTCCTTTGGCACCAATCGTCACGTCCTGACCGTCTTCGAATGCCGCGTAATCAAACTGCACTTCTTCCGCGTCTTTTGATGGGAGCCAGTAGGTGGCACCGGTTCGTTCTCGCATGGTGCGCGCTCCGGAAATATGGTCCGCGTGAAGGTGCGTATCAATCGCGTGTTTCAGATTCGCTTTTTTCTCATCAAGGAATGCCCCGTACTGATCCACCATTCTTGTGGTATCCACGATCGCTGCATCACCATTCTTCGCGACAGCAATATAGGAAAGACACCCTTTACCGAGTCGAACGAACTGGTAAAGCTCTCCGCCATTACTCAAATCACCCAATTTCACCGGCTGAAGATCCTCACTGTAATTCTTCATACCGCCTTCAAGATAGTAAACATCCCGACCGGTAGCTTCGACGATTTGATCTGCGACAAACTGTGATGAACCTTCTTTGGCACAGACGACGAGAAGCTCCTTGTCTTCAGGAAGTTGACCGAGAATCTCCTCCACACCGTCGATCAATTCAAAATAAGGTTTATTAATGGAAGTAACTGAATCTCCGGTGACTTTCCATTCCTTATAGTCCTCTTCATTCCTTACATCCAGAATAAACAAATCCTTACGTCCGATAATCCGTTGTCCCAACTCGTTTGCTGTCATTGCTTTTAAGCTCATTTAAAACATCCTCCTTGGATTTTAAATTATACCCATTTGGGTATTAATTTGCGTAAAAAAATATAGGGCATATGTTGCATCGTCTATATATTCTATTGTTACCCCTATGGGTATAGTATTAAACATCCGGATAAAAGTCAATACTTTTAGGGGTATTTTTTGTGATTTCGTAAATAAACCCTTCTCAAGCGTTGAATATCAGAGGGAAGCAGGACATTTCCAGCTCCTTATCGAAAGGAACGGTAGCAGAGAATGAATCACAATTCATTTTAATCCGTAAAGGGAGATGAGTGCATGAACTTTTTGAACCCGAAACAGTTGGACGTCAGTCGAATGGATGAGAAGACGGCAGCGATCATGCAGAAGACCGTGGATTTTTTCGAAACATTGGGGCTTGAAGGAATTAAAGAAGAGGATGAACGGGGCAACTGGTACCCTGCCTATATGGATTTCATCAGGGAGTCCGGCGCCTATGCGTCACTCCTTACCCCTAACGGCTACGGCCGAGGAAAAAACCGGTTCGATCTGGCCAAAGTATGTGATTACAGCGAATTAACAGCATTCTACGGGCTCTCGTATCAGTACGCCTACCAGGTCAGTATCCTTGGACTCAGTCCGATCTGGATGTCGGGAAATGAATCCGCGAAAAAGAGAGCTGGAGAAGCGCTCGAAAAAGGAGGGATATTCGCGTTTGGGATGTCCGAAAAAGAACACGGAGCTGATTTGTATTCAAATGAAATGAAGCTTGAAAAGCAATCAGACGGCACCTACCTCGCCAACGGCGCGAAATATTACATCGGCAACGCCAATGAAGCGGCCTTCGTCTCGGTATTTGGACGAATGGCAGAAAACGATGCATTCGTCTTCTTTCTCGTACAACCTGACCACCCGGCCTATGAACTGAATAAGAAGATCAAAACATCGGGGGTTCGTCCCGCGTATGTCGGCGAGTTCATTTTGAAAGATTACCCGATTTCAGAAGACGACATCCTCTCCACCGGACGGGCTGCATGGGACGCCTCCTTATCTACGGTAAATATCGGCAAATTCCAACTCGGTTTTGCCTCAGCCGGCATTTGCCAGCACGCTTTTTACGAATCCCTCAACCATGCGGCCAACCGGGAACTGTATGGCATGAAGGTGACGGATTTCGACCATGTGCGCGATTCGTTCGTTGAGAACTATTGCCGGATACACGCCATGAGAATGTTTGCCACCCGTGCCGTTGATTATTTCAGGCATTCATCCGAATCCGACCGTCGCTACTTGCTCTTCAATCCGATTCAGAAAATGAAAGTCACTGCAGAGGGCATGCGCGTGATTGATCAACTGCTCGATGTCGTTGCCGCGAAAGGTTTTGAACAGGATACCTTCATGGAAATGGCCATCCGTGACATCGGGATGATCCCGCGACTTGAAGGCACGAGCCATGTGAATATGGCGCTGGTGATTAAATTTATCGACAATTATTTCTTCCACGATGAAACGTACCCGGAAGTCCCTGTCATGGACCAGCCCGGAGACGACACGAATTTATTCAATCAGACCACCGGTAAACTGAAAGAAGTCAAGTTCCCTCATTACTTGAAAAGTTACGAAGGCGTCGAATTGGACAATGTGTTGATTTTTAAGGACCAAGTCACTGCCTTAAAACGATTTTTGGAAGATTCACCTCCAGATGAAAACCAGCAAAAAAACCAGACCTGGATGCTCCATCTTGGCGAGCTATTCACACTCACCGTATATGGTCAACTGGTTCTCGAGAGCGCCTTACACCATGACTATAACGATCAGATCACCGATCAGATCTTTCGCTATCTCGTACAGGACTTCAGTGAATTCGCCCTTCGTCATCAGTCGAAATTTTTGAATCACAGCAAACAAAATGAATCGCTCCGTCATATGATCCGGCAGCCGGTACAAAACGATGCCCGGGAACAATGGATCTGGCAAGAACAGATTCTCCCGATGAAAGATGCTTACAAAGAAGGTTAAATGATCAGTCTCATGCGTTCTGTCAGACGTAAATCCGGATCATCCTTTACAGGATTGGTCCGGATTTTTGTCAATGAGGGTCCCATTGCTGCCCTTAAGGACTTACTTGAATATCCTGAATCCGCTCATCAACAATGTCACTCATTTCTTCGAGGAACTGTTGCACCTCATCTTCATCACTTGCGGAAAAATCAATACCTGCTTCTTCTATGTTCTCGTGCCATTCATCCGTTTGAACTACCGCCTCCAGTGCCGTGATCATCTCTTCTCGATGATCATCAGGGATACCAACAGGGGCAACGAGCGTACGCATCACCTTCAGGTGGATCTCATGGCCCTGTTCAGAAAATGATAAACCATCCCCAAGGTCTTCGCTGCCATAACCCATAAGACTTCCGCCCGCTTCATTCACACGATCCTTTGTGGATAGAGATGTCGATGCCGCATCAATCTCATCCTGCTGAAGTGCCAAAAGCAGATCACCGCCTCCGTCATAGATCACCGGCGTCACATCCACATCCAGTTGTTCCTCCAAAAGTAAAATCAATAATTCCCCCAAGGGTCCGGAATGCCCTACGGTGATTCGACCGGGCTGCTCACCTGCAGCATCCTTAAAACGCTCGAGGTTCTCTCCTGAAAAAGACGGTGCCGACATCAACGCATGAGGTTCCCGGTCAAATCCCATCAGAAAATCGAAATCATCCTGCATGAATGACAAATCTTCACGTTCCGATAAAACCTGTTCATCCGGACTGCCGAACATCCCGAATGTATACCCATCAGGTTCAGCATCAGCAATGTCCTGCATCCCCAACACGGCGCTTTCTCCGTCCCGGTTATCTACTGTGACATCCATACCCCAATAATCACTGAGTGCTTCAGCCGTCAGTCTTGCCATGATATCGGAGGAGCCTCCTTCACTGTATGGAACGATAATCGTAACAGGAGCCGTTGGATAACTTTCCCGTTCTGCTGTTTCTTCACCACTGCATCCCGCCAAAACAATACCAAGCAGTAAAACCACCATGAGTTGTTTCATCTTTCACCTGCCCCTCTCTTTATTACCCGAAGCATAATTGCATGACTGTTCCCCAGAATCACAAAGAAAAAACCCTTCGATCACAGAATCTGTGTATTCGAAGGGTTTCGATTTCTTTTAGGAAGTCAGGAGATGATTTCCCTAGTGGATTCATCAAACTGTTTCAGTACAGCTTACATGTATTCATAAGCTTCCTGTTCATCGTACTCCCTGTTGTAAAGATGCTCAATGTCCTCGTCTGTCATCACCATCAGCCGTTCATTCTTCGTGTTCCGCACCTTCATCAGATAGTTAATGATGTTTTCCCGCTCTCTTCGTTCCATGAAAATCATCTCCTTTTTTGTTATAGTACAGTGACTATTTATAAATGTATTATATAACAGGGGGGAAACACCTGTCAACACAAAAACCCGAAATATTTTTCCGGGTTTTTGATCTTTTTATTTTTTTATGGTAAATCCTTTCCACCGGCCTGGTATAGTTCATACCATTCCTTGCGGGACAGCGTTACTTCATCCGCTTTTGCAATCTCCGAAATCCGCTTCGGGTTCATGGTTCCGATAATCGGCTGCATATTTGCCGGGTGACGCAAGATCCAGGCAATGGCGATGGCTGAAGGAGTGACGCTTTTTGCTAATGCCAGTTCGGACAGCTTTGCGTTCAACTCCGGAAATAACGGGTTATCAATAAAGACCCCTTCAATCATTCCGTGCTGAAACGGTGACCATGGCTGAATCGTCATATCGTTCAAACGGCTGTACTCGAGAATATATCCTTCTCTCACAACCGCCGGTTCATTCGCCATATTGACGTTAAAGCCTCCGTCAATCATCGGCGAATGGGCAAGACTCAGTTGAAGCTGATTGATTGCAAGGGGCTGTTTTACATATTTTTTTAATAGATCGACCTGCATCGGATGCTGGTTACTGACACCAAACACCCTGACTTTGCCGCTTTTTTCAAGCTGATCAAAGGCATCCGCCACTTCTTCCGGTTCCATCAGCGTGTCCGGACGGTGTAACAGCAGCGTATCCAGGTAATCGGTATTCAGCCGCTTCAAGCTGCTGTCGACAGACGATAGGATATGCTCTTTGGAAAAATCGAACCAGCCACTCCGGATGCCGCACTTGGATTGAATCAGAATGTCTTCACGCTTCACATCACTGATTTTGAGTCCTTCACTGAAGATCTTTTCCGAAACGCCTTTGCCGTAAATATCCGCATGATCAAACAGATCCATCCCTGATTCCACCGCTGCGTCAATGACTTTTGCCGCTTCCTTCGCTGATTGGCCTGCCATACGCATACAGCCAAGTCCAATTCTCGCGGAATGTAACGAACTCGTTCCCAATTGCACTTTCTTCATACTGATGACACCTCCATTTCGAATATATCAACAGTTTACCATATTTTGATTCATTATAATAAAAAACCCCGCCACTTCGTCTGAGTAGCGGGGAATACATTTTTTATTTTCCTTCAAGACGTGCAATCCGTTCACTGAGTTCCGGGTGGGAAGAGAACAAACGGGACATGCCGCCTTTGCTGCTGATCTTCATCGTCTGGACAGCAGAATCATTACGCCCCTGATTCACAGTTGCACGGTCCACGTACGACTGCAGGGAACGAAGGGCGTGTGCCATTTTGTCCTTCCCTGCGAGATCGGCGCCACCGCGGTCAGCGTGAAATTCACGATGTCTGGAATACGCCTTGACGACAATGCTGCCGAGAATCGACAGAAGAATCTGGAAGATTATGATCGATGCCAGCTGCACGATAAAACGGTACTGTTCCGGTACGGCTCTTGACGCTACAATTGCAATAATGCGGGAGAAGAACACGACGAACGTGTTGATCACACCTTGAAGCAATGTCATCGTGACCATATCCCCATTTGTGATATGCGCTACCTCGTGTGCGATAACCCCTTCCACTGCATCGTCATCCATCGTCTGCAAAAGACCCGCAGACACAGCTACCAGTGATTTCTTCTTGGAAGGTCCAGTCGCAAAGGCATTCACTTCCGGAGAGTTATAGATTCCGACTTCCGGCATATGCATCAGACCCGCCGCCCGTGAAAGACGGTGAACTTTCTCTACAACGATGCGTTCCTGCTGGTTTTGCGGGTTATCCGGATCGATAACATTGACCTTCATCATCTTCTTCGCCACAAAGCGTGACATGGCAAGGGAGATGAAGCTGCCCAGAAAACCGATTAAAATACTGAATACGGCCAGTGAGACGAGATCAATACCCAGCCCCGGTCCACCGGTATCAAACGTCATTCCTAAATCGGTAAATTGTGTGATCAGTGACCAGACGACCAAAATCGTGACCATGACCATGATGTTCGTTAAAAAGAAAAAGAAAAATCGTTTACCCATTCTGCTTACCTCCATTTTTCACAACATTCGTTTCGTATTATACACGAAATACTGCTTTTTGTGTTGTACGAACCACCGGTGGATTTGGTTTCGATTATTTTTTTTGCAACCGCACAATATTTCATCAGTTTTGATGCATATGTATCTGATCAGCAGGCTGACTACTGTCGGTGATCTCCGAATACATCGATTTCTTGTTCTTTCTCTAATTGCTTATCCTGAGGAATACAATGATCCCCAGGCAACCACTGCCATCGCTCTTCCATATAGACTAAAAACGTCAAGCCCTGTTCGTCATTGTCCCTGACCGAATAGACATTTGAAACGTCACCGTTGACCTTATTCATCACCTGATTTTTTGTTTTGTGATGGTCGAGCAGTTCTTGCAGTTTGACACGGATGGAGCCTAGCAGTATGAATAAGATCAACACTAAAATGACAAGGATCAACATCATGATCACCCTCCTCTGCCTTTCTGAATATGATTCATTTAAAAACGAAACGGTAGTCCCGAGTATACAAAAAATTATAATAAATTCCAATTATAATTCATAAGCCTTTATTCCATTACAGGTATGGGTATATAATGAAGGTAAGAATAAAAAAGGAGGGCGATTTTCATGAAAGCAAATATCGGCTCTACAGATCGTGCGATTCGGATCGTGATTGGCATTACCGTGTTATCTTTATACTTTTTCCTTGAAGGTGGTGCCCGTTATATCGGCCTCATCGGATTGGTTCCGATTTTGACGGCACTGATTAATTTCTGCCCGGCGTACAGCTTACTCGGCATGAACACGTGCAAAGTGAAAAGCAATCAATAACGAAAACGCCTGACTCATCATGAGCCAGGCGTTTTTCGTTTTGTTATTAACCTTCCATCCCCGCTTTAATCCAGGTGCCGATCGTTACTGCACGTTTCGTCTGAGACTTTGCTGCTTCTTCCACGTCTTCTACCATGTTGCCTTCCTGATCCACCGTCACACTCACTCCGTATGGGTTACCGCCGGATGTGAATTGAACCGGATCCGCATAACCAGGAGATGCAACAATGGCGCCCCAGTGGTGCATATTCGTATATAACGACTGAATCGTTGCTTCCTGGCCGCCGTGCGGATTTCCCGCTGACGTCATCGCAGTGACGACTTTATTGACCAGTTTCCCCTGTGCCCATAAACCACCGCAGGTGTCGATGAACTGCTTCACCTGACCCGGTACCGTTCCAAATCGGGACGGTATACTGAAAATGACAACATCAGCCCAATCAAGGTCATCCGGGGTCGCTTCGGGAATGTCTTTTGTTGCATTATAGTGCGCTTCCCAAGCGGGGTTTGAAGCAATCGCCGCTTCTGGAGCAAGTTCCGGAATTCGCAGGAATTTCACTTCCGCCGCCCCTGCTGCTTTCGCACCTTCTTCAGCCCACTTGGCCAGCTGGTGGTTTGTACCTGTTGAACTGTAGTCAACGAACCCCCACTGAGGTACAACGTTTCAGTGGGGGCTTGAGATAGCCAAGCAGGTCTTTTCTTACAAAGGTTGACGCTCTGCATGGTTCTTCTCAAATCACTGTTTTTGGTTGGTACTGGCGACGTACGATCGTTTTCCCACTTGCACCACCCTTCCGAAGAAGAGCAGTTCTTCCTTTCGGAAGAAACCACCACTCAGCATATAACTGGCGTGTGCTACAAGCCCCAACAAAAGTTGAGTACACATGGATGGTTGACGCACCCACTAGGCTATGCGCTAAGCAACAGCTTTACGTTTTTGAACGTCCATGATCATGGGCGTTTTTATTTTCGTTTTTTCATCCCATTCTGCTATTTGGGATTTCCGAAGGATATTTAATGCTGCATTAATGTCGGCATGGATGCATTGTCCATTTTCACAGCGATAGAAGCCGCGATATAGGCGCTTCCCACTAAAGGAGTACATCGTGTTATCGCCTTTTGACCAAACCGGAATATCGTCATGATCCAGAAAACTAGCTTTAGACGTGTAGCTCTCTTCCTGCTTAACGAAACGGATGCCTTCCTTGAGACACTTGTTCTCAATAGCCGAAATCAATCTGTGGAAAGGAATTTGTACGAACTCTTGATTGTTTTTCTTCCCTAAATGCGATTCTTGTTTCCAACCGGCATTATAACCCATTACCACGGTATCGACGTTCAGTCGTTTTATCTGTTTGAACAACAAACCTACGGTTTGTGAAAGGTAGCCGTCTATTTGGAGATTTCGTTTACGCCAAAGAGAAGCGATTTGGTTTGTCACTATGCGTTTCGACAAGCCGTTTTCGGTGTTTTTCTGTTTTAATTCGCTTATCTTTTTGTTGAAGTACTGATTGATGGATTTTAACTTCTTTCCATTCATCAAAAAGGCGTCTCCTTGATTCGTTGCACAACTAAGAAGATAATCTACACCTAAATCGCAACTCAAAGCTTTTGTCGTCGTTTGTTGTTTCTTCATTTGAGACATAGGTACTTCATATACATAATGAGCCTCAAAGAACCGACCATTTTGCTTTGGCACAATTTCAATGTAAGAAATGTTTTTATCCATTAAATTCTTTGGCATTCGCAGTCTCAAGGGACCAAAACGTTTTCTGAAAGCAGTATTCATTGGAATATTCCAATACCCGTCCTTATCCACTTTGGGAACTTGATAGATTTCGATGACACGTTTGGCCGTGGAACGAGAATACTTTGGGAACTTTGGGCGACCTGTGAAACCTTCAGGGGTTGCTTTCCACTTCTTTAACGCTTCGAAGAAGCTCTTTACTTCACTGAGTAAGGTTCTTCGAACCGCTTGTACGGAGTTGGATTGAATGCCCCAATAGTTCATATCGGCCTTCATTGCGTTGTCTATTTCTTTTGTTGTCGCCATTTTGTTTTCATTCAAATACTTTTGTTTAATCGTATATAAGCCTACGTTGCGCAAAGCCTTGGAACTATGAGACATGCGTTGCAGAAGTCGAAACTCTCTAGCGCTAAGGGTGCTGCGACCAATGTTCTGTTTTTGGGTGAACCGTTGCATATTGACTGTTTTCTTTTTCTTGCGCAATACTTTAATCGGTTTTTTCCTAGCCATTTGTGTCACCTCCTTTTCCGACCTCAAATTGAATGATATCAATTCTTTACATCTATGCCATTCATTATACCATTTAACAAAAATAGAAGCTAGATATATTTTCGAACACTTGTTCTTTTATTTGAAACACCCATCAGTCGTAAGACTGATGGCAATTCATCTCCACCTGAATCGCTGGGCTGACGCCCGTATCGCGAATCAGATGGAGTCTTCTTGCCTAATGATGATAAAATACTGCTACGTTTACCTTTGTCATGAAAAATCTCTCCTTCTTAATTTCTCTATTTGTGATTTTATCTCAGTTTCGAGATAATGATGTATGAAAAAGCAGGGTGCTTCAAGACGTTGAAGCATGACCTGCGTAAACCCGTTAGGTTATTTGTTCGACGTGTTATGATGCCCCAGCTTCTTCAAGAGTTCAATCGCCAAGTCCTTCTCTTCTTCAGTCAATCCATCGGTAATCCCGCGGATCGCCTGCTCATGATGGGGGAAAATCTCTTCCATCAGCGCCTTGCCGTCGTCTGTTAATACCGCATAACTGACTCTGCGGTCTTTCGGGCAGGATCGTCTTGTCAGATATCCCTTTTGCACCAGCTTATCCACTACATAGGTGATGCTGCTGCTCGCAATCAGAACTTTCTCACCGATACGCTGAATCGGTTGTTCACCTTTATGAAAAATCAGTTCCAGTACAGCAAATTCGGTCGTGTTCAATCCATGACTGCGGATGTCCTCTTCGACTCTCTTCTTCACAGACTGCATCGCCCGTGTCAGCACGATGAACAGTTTCAGGGCACGTTCTTCTTTGGACATCCCCATCACTCGTATTCCTTTTCGATATTCTTCGTGCTTCGAACGGTATCAATCGGACGGACCTGCTTTTCGATACTTTCACGTTTCGCTTCAAATGCCGGCGGTAATGCCAGCTTTTCACCCAATGTTTCATACGGTTCATCTTCCATGAATCCAGGGCCATCCGTGGCAAATTCAAACAACAAATTCGGCGCCAGGCGGGCATAGAGCGATTTGAAATAGAACCGGTCCACAAAACCGGAGTTCGGGAAGCGGTAGCTGTTTAATCTATCCGTCCAGTGATCGAGTGCTTCTTTGTCCTCGACCCGAAATGCCGTGTGGTGAACGGTTCCAAAACCCTGCTGGACATTCGGCAAATCGTCCCGGTGCTCGGTGATGACCTGTGCGCCGTTCCCCCCTTCACCGACACTGTAAAGCCGGAGGTTGTCTTCCTGCTTGTCCAGGGTGAAGCCCATGAGTTCCGTGATCATTTTGTCAAAAATACCGATATCCTTCACCCGGGTCACCATCGGTCCTAAACCCGTAATGGCAAATTCATCAGGAATCGGTCCCTTTTTCCAAGGGGTGCCTCCGGCTGCTCCTTGATGACCTTCATCGGAGATCAGCTGATATTTCTGTTCATCGAAGTCTTCAAAGGGAAGCACTTTCTTACCGAGCACTTCCTGAATCCCTTCATGCCTGACCTGCAGGCGATTGAAGCGTTTTTCCCAATAAGAGAGTGCTTCATCCGACGGGATCCGAAACGAAGTACGGTAGAATTCATTCGTTCCGTGTGTGCCTTTCGGAATGCCCGGGAAATCAAAAAATGTCATATCCGTTCCCGGACTTCCTTCATCATCGGCAAAAAATAAATGGTACGTATGGATATCATCCTGGTTGATGGATTTCTTCACCAGGCGCATGCCCAGTACATACGTAAAGAAATCATAGTTCTTTTCTGCGGAACTGGTAATGGCCGTCACATGGTGCAGTCCTTTTAATTCATGCATCGTTTATTCCTCCCATCGGTATTCCCGATTACTTATCTCGAATTCAATGTAATTATATCTCGAATTCGAGATATTTGTCAACAGGGATATTTATTATTCTTTTACTAACCTTAAAATTCAAAAATGAAACAAGGGAAAATCACCCATCTAACCGAATTTCAAGCACTTTGTATGGCAGAAATTGCTCGATTTTGCTATGGTAAATTGTACACATCAAGAAATGAGGCTGATCGGATGTACCGTAAACTGTTTGTATTGGCGTCTAGCGCCATTGTTATTATACTGTTGGTCCTTTATCATGAATCCTTTCTCATCTGGGTTCAGAATCACGAAGGAGAATATGTCGTGGGCACGATGCTGATCGCCACGCTCATGAGTCTCTTTCCCGTCATTCCATATCCCCTGGTCGGTGGCGTCATCGGTGCGGCATTCGGGCCACTGACCGGCGCCTGGATCATCTGGTTCGGCTCCACCATGGCATCAGCGCTTTTCTTTCTCCTCGTCAGGTACGGCGGATTTCAGGAGATGGGGACGAAAATTCTCTTGAAATATAACGTCACGAAAAAAATCACCATTCTGTTTGAACGGAATGCCTTCCTTTCCATTACCATACTCAGAATGATCCCTGTTATCCCGTCTATCGTCATCAACGCCTATGCCGCCCTCAGCCGGATCCGGTTTCCAGTGTATGTCATTGCCTCCGGCCTCGGTAAAATCCCGGCCATGACACTTTTCGCACTGGTCGGCCACACCATTGTGACCAACCCGATCGACATCTTGTATATGATCCTCATTTACGGCACGTTCATGTTCTTTATTTACCTCGGTTACCGGGCCTGGACCCGAAGAATCGAAACCGCCAAAGCGTGAGGGAAAACTGGGCTTTTTCCGGTTATATCCGGGAAAGGCCCTTCTGGATGGATTCAGTCAAACAGCTCGTCGATCCGCTGATTGGGGAATTCTGCCGGGGACTGCCAGGCCTGAAAGAACAGGAGTGCCGCGATGATCGACAGGATGACACTGACACTGCTCAGGATCATCGTGGTTCTCGAGAAGGAACGTGTTTCCCTGAGGTCACGCATCCGGTAAATATAGGTGTCCACCACTTCCTTTAACGGATTCCCGTACCCTGTATAAACCGCGACAAGCTCTGCACGATCACTGTATTCTTCCTCAATGAAAGAGCCTTTGTCCTTCACAATCAATTTGCTGCGCCCCAAATCAGAAAATCGGTATATGGTATTATCGAAACCGCTTGAACTCGTCTCATAGGTGAAGCCTGATTCATCCAACAGACGCACCAGTTCACGGTGGGCCTCCGTGTGGCTGCCGTTTCGGATCTGAATCGTGGCCCGTTCATAAGGTATGAACATTTCTGCGACGAGAAACAGCACCAAACCACCGATGATCCATTGAATCATCGTTTCATCACGGAGGAACAGAAATAAGACCGCTATACTCAGCAACAAAATAACCCGCATTGCAACACGGGTCTCCCTGAAGTAAACGCCCTTTTGCATCCTGACTTTGAGTGCTTCAAGTCCCGTGCCGAAAGCAATACCGATCAAGGTCACAGCCACATTAAACATGTCATTCACCCCATTCATTCTGTCGTGCGCATGTTCCTCATTCGTTAATTGAACAGCTCGTCAATGCGCTGATTCGGGTATTCCCAAGGCGACTGCCAGGCCTGATAGAACAATACAGCAGTGATGATCAGCATGATGAGGCTCAATGCCCCGAATAACAGCCACGTCCGGTGAAAGGAACGATCATAACGAAGTTCACGCATCCGGCCGATATACACTTCCACCGTTTCTTTTACAGGGTTTCCGTAGCCCGTATATAAAGCTGCGAGTTCAGCGCGTTCACTGTAATCCTCTTGAATGAACGTGCCTGTTTCTTTTAAGGTTAATTTCGTTTTGCCAAGTGCCGGGATGCGGTATACGTAATGGCTATCCTCATTCACATCGACCTCGTATGTATAGCCTTCTTCCTGAAGAACTTTCTCCAGTTCCTCTCTCGCTTCTTGGTGGCTGCCGTTACGGATATGAATCGTTGCCCTATCAAATGGAAGGATCCAGTCCAAGAGCATCAAAAGCACCATGACACCGATAAAAATCTGTGCGGCCATCGTTTCAGGAAAGGTCAACAGCATGAGGCCAATGAAAAATAACAGGATCAACTGGCGTCCGATCCGCGTTTCACGGAAATAAACCCCATGCTGCATCCTTGCTTTAAACGCCTCGGTACCACTGCCCAACGCGAAAAATAACGTTGTGATTGCCAAATTCAACACCTGCACCACTCCATTCCCTTTCACGCCAAATTGCATGCTGCTTCAGTATACGCGATTTCCAAGGGAAATGTTTCATATTATGGGTCCCGAAATCCATAATCAGGCAAAAAAAAACACCCGGACCCTTTTGACGGATCCTGAGTGCCTAAGTGCTTACTGCAGACAATTCATGAATGTTTTAAAGGCTTCCTGTCCCTTTTTATCGCGTTTAAATACCCCGCTGTGATGAAGGATTTTCCGGAAGACCTGTCCCACTTCTTCCTGAAGCAGAACCTTTCCATTTTCACCATCAAAGGACGGGTGGCGATTCAGAATGCCCATTGCCCAGTCATGGTGTTTGGCAATGGCTTCGTTTTCCAGAATAGCCCGGGATGGTTCTTTGGACCTCATTGCTTCTTGAAGTTGTTCCAATTCATTGTCCAGGCGTCCCGGCAAGACTGCGAGCCCCATTACTTCGATCAGTCCGATGTTTTCCTTCTTGATGTGATGCACTTCTTCGTGCGGGTGATAGATCCCCATCGGATGTTGATCACTGGTCTGATTATCCCGGAGGACGAGGTCCAATTCAAACCGGCCGTCCCGTTTTCTCGCAATCGGGGTGATCGTGTGATGCGGCGTGCCTTTCGTTTCGGCACGAACATCCACGGATTCGTCGGTGTACTCACGCCACGCGTTCAGGATATGTTCACTGGCCATAATGACCGCTGCTTTCGATGCTCCCTGAACCCGTAATACGCTCATCGGCCACTTGACGCGGCCCACTTCCACTCCTTCAAAACGCTCCAGGGTCATCGTATCTTCGACTTCAGCCCGGGCCATGGGAAATTCATATTTCCCGGCCTGATAGTGATCGTGACTCAAGATGGAGCCCCCGACAATCGGTAGATCCGCATTGGAGCCAATGAAGTAGTGGGGATACTGTTCCACAAAATCCAGGAGCCGTTCAAACGTCTTCCGGCGGATCTTCATCGGTTCATGGGCCGACGAGAGCACGATGGCATGCTCGTGATAATACACATAGGGAGAGAACTGCACATACCACGGATCCCCTGCAAGAGTCACCGGGATTAAGCGCAGGTTCTGCCTGGCCGGATGGTTCAGACGGCCTGCGTAGCCTTCGTTTTCCTTACATAAGAGACAGAGCGGATAGTTCGCCTGGCTCGCTTTTTTTGCCTTGGCAATTTCCTTCGGATCCTTCTCCGGCTTCGACAAGTTCACCGTAATGTCCAGGGCGCCATATTCCGTTGCCGTCTTCCAGGTGCGGTTCTTCGCAATCCGCTCCCGGCGAATGTAATGAACATCCTGGCTGTATGCATAAAACCAGGCCGTAGCCGCTTCCATTCCTTCGTCTTCCTGAATGGCTTTGAACGTCCTGATCACGTGTGATGGACGGTCGGTCAACCCCCCCATCAGCTTCGTATCAAAAAGATCCCTCACGGTTGTGGTGTTGTCTTCCAGGAGCCCCCGTGAATAGGCGTCATCCAACAGTTCATCCAGAATTTCATGGAGAGGGCGAATCTCTGACATCGGCTCGAATCCGTCTGTATCCGCTTCTTCCAACTTCAATAGTGCCAGAAGGCTGTTCTTCGTGTACACAATGTCTTCCTCACGGACCAAATCACGATCCAACGCATAGCTGATCAGTTCATTTACTGTGCCTTCCATGGTTACACCCCCTCCTGATAGCCTTCAGGGTGGCGCTGATGCCACGCCCAGGCTGTAGAAATGATCGTGGCCAGATCCGCCCGCTTGGGCTGCCAGCCAAGAATCTGTTTCGCCTTGTCCGAGGAAGCAATCAGCTGAGCCGGATCACCCGCCCGTCTCGGGGCAAGCTCCCGAGGGATTTCCCTGCCCGTCACTTTTTCAACGGTATCGATCACTTCCTGCACACTGAACCCGCTGCCGTTGCCGAGGTTGAAGACATCGGATGTGCCACCTTTTCTCAGATAGTTCAATGCTTTGATGTGCGCCTGAATCAGATCGTTGACGTGGATGTAATCACGGATGCACGTGCCGTCGGGTGTTTTGTAGTCATCTCCGAACACCATGATCTTCTCCCGTTGTCCGAGAGCGACCTGAAGAATGATTGGAATCAGGTGGGTTTCCGGACGGTGGTCTTCGCCGATATCCACAACAGGATGGGCACCGGCCACGTTGAAGTAACGAAGGACCACATATTTCAAGTCGTGGGCCTGATCTGCCCATTTCATCATCTTTTCAATGGCGAGTTTCGTTTCGCCGTAAGGGTTGGTCGGGTTCGTCACCATTTGTTCTGTGATCGGTACTTCGTCAGGTTCCCCGTAAGCCGCTGCCGTTGAAGAGAAGACAATCCGTTTCACGTCATGTTCTTTCATCTTCTTCAACAGGCACAGTGCCCCGTAGACGTTGTTATCATAATACGCCAGCGGTTCATTCATGCTCACGCCGACAAGGGAATCCGCAGCAAAATGCATGACCGATTCAATGTTGTTCTCCGTAAATACCTGCTCCAGCGCCTCCGCATCCCGAAGATCCACGTTGTAAAACTTCGCTTCGTCCAGTACCGCACCTCTGTGTCCCGTCTGTAAGTTGTCCACGACCACCACATCTTCATTGGCTTCCAACAAATCCGCCACTGCGTGACTGCCGATATACCCTGCCCCTCCACATACCAATACTGCCATGATGCATCCATCCCTTCAGATTCTGAAATCGTTCATTACAGTTCTTTTGCACCGTCACCTGTTGTGACGGTATAGAATTTCGGTTCAATGCCTGTCGCCTGATGGTAACGCTCGCTGATGCGATGAACGGTATCTTCGAGGCCGTCTTCTTTGACAAGGTTTACCGTACAACCGCCAAAGCCGGCTCCGGTCATGCGGGCTCCGATGACACTATCTTCTTGCCAGGCCGCTTCCACCATAGCATCCAGTTCTTTCCCTGTTACTTCATAATCGTCACGAAGGGACACATGTGAAGCGTTCATCAGCTCACCGAATTCTGTGATGTCCCCAGCATTTAAGGCATGAAATGCTTTTTGGGTTCGTTCATTTTCCGTCACCGCATGCCGCGCTCGCTTTTTACGAACAGGATCCTGAATCGCCTCCTCGTGTTTCTGGAACGATGCTTCATCGAGATCGCATAAATACTGAATCTCCGTTTCGGTTTTCAGTTCCTCCAAAGCTGTCTCACATTCCTGCCGCCGTTCATTGTATTTGGAATCCGCCAGTCCCCGGCGCTTATTCGTATTGGCAATCACGATTTTCATGCCATCGAGTTTCAGTTTTGCATATTCATAATCCAATGTATCACAATCAAGCAAAAGAGCATGGTCCACTTTCCCGAATCCGATGGCGAACTGATCCATAATGCCGCAGTTCACTCCGATGTACTCGTTCTCTGCCTTCTGACAGAGCTTGACCATGCTGACCCGGTCCATCTGAAAAGCATTCAAAGCATCCCACGCAACGGCAAAAGCCAGTTCAATAGATGCTGATGAGGAGAGACCGGCACCATTGGGAATATTGCCGAATACATACGCGTCAAAGCCATTCGCACCGGTATATCCCTGTTCGTTAAACATAGACAGAACGCCCTTTGCATAACTGACCCAGTCATCCGCTTTTCGATACGTCAGGTCGTCCAGTTGCCCTTTCACAATCCCCATACTCGGGAAATTCTCTGAATAGAAGCGGATCTCCTGGTCCGCACGTGGCAATATGGCCACATAGGTCCCCACATCCAAAGCACACGGGAAGACGTATCCGCCGTTGTAGTCAATATGCTCGCCGATCAAATTGACCCGGCCCGGTGCAAAAAAGAATCGCACCCCCTTTGTATCCTGTTTATAAATTTTTTGAAATCCCTTCTCTAAATGTTGTTTCATTTGTGACGTCCCCTCTCCTGATTATCAGTTACCTAGAGGATAGCACATCATTAAAATTTTATCTACAATTCGTTAAAATTTTAGTTAATTTATAATGATGAAATGCACTGTTTTGTGTCGAAAAGACGACTTGAATTCCTTTTAAATAGTAATTGATCTGTAATTAAAATTTTAGTAATATAAATATAAGAGTTTACGTAAGGAGGCATCGATTCATGGAGATTCACGTCAATGAACGCACGATGGAATTTCACCTGCAGAACAATCAGGTCAGCTACCTGTTTGCAGTGATGGAAAATCAGCAGCTGGCTCACTATTATTTCGGTCCTGCCCTTCACCACGAACCGTCATTTCAGCATCTGTTCAGAAAACAGGCTCGTGCAGGAATGGCCTGCGTGTATGAGGGAGACCTCACCTTTTCACTGGATGTGATCCGTCAGGAATACCCCGCTTATGGCACGACGGATTTCCGGGAGCCTGCCTATCACATCGAAGCACCTTCAGGGAGCCGCGCCACGTCATTTACCTATGACAGCTATCGAATTATCCATGGGAAGCCTGCTCTCAACGGCCTTCCGCACGTATACACCGATCAGGATAATGAAGCAGCCACATTGGAAATCACGTTGAAAGATGAACTCCTCGAGCTGAGCCTGATCCTCTCGTACACCATCTACCGTGACCGGCCGGCAATCACCCGTCACGCCCGTATTCTGAATCACGGTTCAACTCCCATTACTTTGGACCGGGCCATGAGCCTGAGCTTGGATCTGTTCGATGCCGATTATGACATGGTGCAGCTCTCCGGCTCCTGGGCGAGAGAGCGCCATCAGCACACGACACCTCTTCGGCCGGGCATCCAGCAGATCAGCAGCACCCGGGGAACGAGCAGCGCCCAACAGAATCCATTCCTGGCCCTGAAACGTCCCGACGCCGGTGAACACCACGGCGAGGTATACGGCTTCAGCCTTGTATACAGCGGGAACTTCCTCACGCAAGTGGAAGTGGATCAGTTCGATGTCGCCCGGGTATCCATCGGCATCAATCCCTTTGATTTCAGCTGGCACCTCGGACCTGGTGAATCCTTCCAGACACCCGAAGCCGTGGTGGTGCACTCGAGCGATGGCTTAAACGGCATGAGTCAGACATTTCACAGCCTGTTCCGCGAGCGCCTTGCGAGAGGCTACTGGCGTGACCGGGACCGGCCGGTACTGATCAACAACTGGGAAGCAACGTATTTCAACTTCGACGAAGAGACGCTGTTACCTATCGCCAAAAGTGCCAAAGAGCTTGGCGTTGAGCTGTTCGTCCTCGATGACGGCTGGTTCGGGAAGCGCGATGATGACACCACGTCCCTCGGCGACTGGCACCCGGATACCCGGAAGCTGCCTGAGGGCGTTACCGGTCTTGCCGAAAAGATCACAGCCCTCGGATTGGATTTCGGCCTCTGGTTTGAGCCGGAAATGGTCAATAAAGAAAGCGAGCTCTACCAGGCCCATCCAGAATGGGTGCTTCACACACCCGGACGCAGCATGTCCCACGGACGAAATCAGTATGTGCTTGATTTCTCCAGAAAAGACGTGGTGGATTACATCCACCAAAAGATGGCAACGATCTTGAGGAGCGCCCCCATCTCTTACGTCAAATGGGATATGAACCGGTACATGACGGAAATCTATTCACAAGCACTCCCGGCCAACCGGCAAAAAGAAGTGCCACACCGCTATATTCTGGGGGTGTATGATTTGTACGAACGATTGACACAGGCGTTTCCCGAGGTGCTGTTTGAGTCCTGCGCAAGCGGCGGCGCCCGTTTTGACCCGGGCATGCTCTACTACGCACCCCAGGCATGGACCAGCGATAACACGGATGCCGTGGAGCGACTGAAGATTCAATACGGCACATCCATGGCCTACCCCTTAAGCACCATGGGCGCGCACGTGTCCGCAGTACCGAACCATCAGGTTCACCGCGAGACCAGTCTTGAGATGCGCGGTGACGTGTCCCTGTTTGGCATGTTCGGCTACGAACTGGATCTCAGTCAGTTCTCAGAAAGCGAAAAAGAACAGATCAAAGAACAGATCAAAACCTACAAAGCTCACCGGACACTCCTTCGAGAAGGGACCTTTTACCGGCTGTTAAGTCCGTTTGATTCGAGCGGAAACGAGACCGCATGGATGGTCGTCTCGCCGGATCAGTCTGCCGCGCTGGTTGGCTGGTATCGGGAACTCGCCCGGCCACATCCGGGCTTCAAACGCCTGCTGCTGAAAGGACTGGATCCGAACCGCGTTTACCGGATCAAGGAACGGGATCAAGACATCCACGGCAGTCAGCTGATGCATGCCGGGCTGATGCTGCCGGATGAAAGCAGCGGTTCCATCCCGCCTACGTTTGAAAAAACCGGAGATTTCGTGTCGTATGTCTATTTTCTCGAAGGGCACTAATCAGTCATCCGAAAGTAAAAACACGGAACAGACCAAGTCATCAGCGACTTGGTCTGTTCCGTGTTCACCTATACCCAAACGTTTCTTGCCACACTGAGCCTTTAACGCAAGCCCTCCGCCGTTTCAGAAACACAGCAGAAACGGCTGATGACAATGACTCTTTTTGATCAGACCCGCTTGGTAATGCTTTCCCGTCGAATGAAATGCGTCGGGATCACGACCTTCTTCGCAATCGGACGCCTTGTTTTCAATCGTTCCATCATGAGCTCCACTGCCGTTTGCCCCATGAATTCCGTGTGCACCTTCACTGTGGTGAGGGATGGCTGCAAGTACTGGGAAGCGGAGATGTCATTGAACCCGACAATGGACAGATCCTCCGGGATCGACAGACCCTTTTCGGAAACCGCCCGATAAGCACCAATGGCCATGGAATCACTGGCCACGAAGAATGCGGACGGCCTCTTCGACGGCTCCTCCAACGCTTCATGCATCAATCGGTACCCTTCAGAGGTGTTAAAATCACCGGTGAAAATCAGTGATTCATCCAGCAGATTCTTCGTGCCAAGGTAATAGCGAAATGCCCTTTCCCGCTCATCCCTCACGATATCTGCCGGCGGAAAATGACGGTGACCCCCAATGAAGCCGATCTCTTCATGTCCGAGGGTTACAAGCTCATCAAGCACCGTCTCCATCGCATCGGCAAAATCCACCACCACCGCATCGCAGTCAAAATCTTTCGGGGCATAGTCCACAAACGTCAGTACTTTCGCAGCATTTTGCAAAGACTTGATTTCCGGATCACTGACGCGACCAACCACAATCAGTCCATCCACTTGAATCGCTAAATCCAGCTCACCGCTTACCTTCTCCCGGTAAATTTTCTCCAAAGTAATCCCATGACGGGCACATTCATTTTCAATACCCAGACGGATCGCCAGGAAATACGGATCACTCAGCTCCTGCTCTTCTGTTCTGTAATACACCATCCCAAGACGAAGACGGGACGGATCTGCGTTTTTTTTTACCTGCTTTTTTTCCTTGACTGTTTTATACTGCAGAGCTTCCGCCACTTCGAAAATCCGTTTGCGGGTCTGATCGGTGACTGCCAAGGTCTCATCGTGATTCAGCACCCTCGACACCGTCGCGATCGAATACCCCGATTGTTCCGCCACTTCCTTCATCGTTGCCATAGCCGGTTAACTCCTTCGTAATATGTTTAATTAAATTTTAGTAAATATCCACCCGTACTATATCATATCTACCGGAAAACCGGAAGGCGACAATTGGGATGCGTCCTTATTTCGCTCAAACAGCACCCCCGGGCCATGATTTGAGCGAAGTCCCCCCTGCCTCTGCAAAAAGAAAACTTGACTTGTCGCCAAGTTTCACTGGCGACAAGTCAAGTTTTGCTTACAATTCAATCCTTCAGCGAACGTAAACAGTCCTATGTAGTGCACAAGATTCCCTGCCCGACACCGGACAGGGAATTTTTGAATCCATCAATTTATCACTTTCACCTCGAACCTTCCAGAATAGCTCCGATTCGAAAACAGCGTATATTCATCATGGGTCTTCTGCCCCCAGCTGTCGTCACCGCCGACACCCATCTGAAGGGCATTGACACGAAGTACCGTATGATCCGATTTCGGCAACTGGTCCACATGCGATGCAGCTTCAAGTTCTTCCGGTGTATACGGCAGCGCGTTCGCCTCAACCTGCCCGTCTCCCTGAATCATCAGCTTTTGACGTAATCCACCTGACAAGCTCAACCAGCGAAGGCCGGTGATGTTCCCGCATTCCTGCGGCTTCAGATAAGGAGTGACACGATCAGCGACGGGGCTTTCAAATATACCCAACCTCGCAGAGCGGTAACGGTCCTGATAGGATTCATGCGGCCCGCGACCATACCAGGCAAGGTGGTCCACCTCTCCACGAAGCGCCACCAGCATCCCCACTTCAGGAATCTCCGGCATGGCGTCATCCGGCGTCAATGTAAATGCGACCGCCACCGCCCCATCCGCTGCAATCTGATACTCAAGATCAAAGATCGATGTACCGGCGTCCGGCAAGGCATAGCGAACCTGTATTTTGACGCCGTTCTCATCTTCAGAAGCTGTGAAAGACTGCAGGCGGCGGGCGTTTCCTGCTTTTCGCCAGACCTCACTGCGCTGAATCAGTCCACTGCCTCTGTCGTTGTCCGTCATCGCCCGCCAAAAATTCGGACGCCACGGACTTTTCAAAAAGTCTTCACCATTATGGGCCAATCCGGACCAGTCGCCCGTTGACGGGTTGAATGTCAAAAGCGATTCCCCGGCTTCCACTTGAACCATTTCCTGATCTTCTCTGACAATCCGGATCTTATTTTCGGAAGTTGATGGACCGGAATATTCAATGTCGTTTAATGTAAATTGCTCAAAAGCTACTTCATGTCCTGCTTTCGCCCAGCGTGCATCTTCATCCAGCACCAGGCTTACTTCAAGAATCTGTTCCCCCTCCGAAACATCCGGCAATGTCAGTGGATAGGCGTGGGATGAACCCGGGGCACCCTTGAGGGAAAGGGTGCCTTCCCGTTCCACTTCACCGTTTACGAGCAATTTCCATTGGCATCGGAAACTCCCCAAATCCAGAAAAGCAAAATCATTTGTCACCATTATATGATCGCCCAGGAAGTCGATACGGGCGGGTTCATAACCTTTTTTCGCTTCAATCAGTTTCGGCGTTACCTGACTGTTTGCGAATATCAAACCATTTCCTGAGAAGTTCCCATCCGTTGGCGTATCGCCGAAATCGCCACCGTAAGCGAGAAACGGCGAGCCATCCTCCCGCTTATGCCAAAGCGCCTGATCACGCCAATCCCAGATAAATCCGCCTTGTAATATCGGGTATTTCAAGAACAGATCCGCGTATTTGTGGAAGTTCCCAAGGGAGTTACCCATAGCATGGCTGAATTCACAGAGAATATAGGGCTTGGCCTCTTTGGATCGTTCAGCTTCCAGTGCATATTCCTCCACTTTGTGCGGCGGAATGTACATCGTACTCTCCATGTCTGACGCATCGTATTCCCGGTGGTGGAAAATCCCTTCGTAGTGTACCAGCCGCGTCGGATCTGCTTCCTTGAAATAATCATACATCGCTTTCAGGTTTGAACCGCCAAAGGATTCATTCCCGAGTGACCAGATGATCACCGATGCATGGTTTTTGTCCCGTTCGTAAAGGGACCGGCTGCGATCCAGGACGTTTGCCGTCCACTCCGGGCGGTTCCCGGGAATGGTTTCGCCAATCCCGTCTTGCCCGTAGTGCCAGGTGCCATGTGTCTCCATATTCACTTCATCGATCACATAGAGCCCGTAAATATCACACAGCTCATAAAAATCCGGGTGATTCGGGTAATGGGACGTGCGCACGGCATTGATATTGTATTGCTTCATCAAACGGACATCCGCTTCCATCTCACTTCGTGTAATACCGGCCCGGCCTTTTTCCGGCATAAATTCATGCCGATTCACGCCACGAAACAACAGCGGCTTACCGTTTAATGTCATCAGACCGTCTTCAAGCTTGAATACCCGGAACCCGACTTTCTGATGAATATACTCTAGCGGATAACCATTTTTATCCTCCAGAGTCAAAACGAGCACATACAGATTCGGTATTTCCGCAGACCATTTTTTCACGGAGGGGATGGTTGTTGTCAACGTCTGTTTTGCTTTTGTTCCTGTGACCTCACTCTTCGCCACCGGTTTAAGGTCCGGATACGTAAAGACGTCAGCCTTTATCGTCAAGGTTCCCACTTCCACATCACCATAACGGCGCAATGCCGCAGAAACTTCAAGGATTCCGTCACGGTTCTCGAAAGTTGTCCGGACCCGGAAATCCCTGAGGTGCTCCTTCGGTGTCCGGTACAGCCAGACATCCCGGAAAATGCCACTGAAGCGCCAGAAATCCTGATCTTCAAGCCAGCTCCCGTCACACCAGTGGTATACTTCCACCGCCACGGTATTCTCCCCAGGAAAAACGAACGGTGTCACATCAAATTCCGCAGGCGTGAAACTGTCTTCACTGTAGCCGACAAATTCCCCGTTGATCCACAGAT
Organism: Salisediminibacterium beveridgei; assembly: GCF_001721685.1. Lineage (GTDB taxonomy): Bacteria > Bacillota > Bacilli > Bacillales > Salisediminibacteriaceae > Salisediminibacterium > Salisediminibacterium beveridgei. The sequence goes on from NZ_CP012502.1 coordinate 3,111,368, forward strand.
AAAATGCCGCTTCCACCCCTTCAAACCGGAGATAAACCGGGTCGCCTGTCCAGCTTTCGTCAACCGCGAACGTGCGAAGGTACTGCCCAACGGGATTGTATTTTACCGGTGCGAACGGCGGCTTTAACGCTTCACGCTCTTCCCACGGATAGCGGGTATTCGTGTAGTGGGGATAATCATATCCCTGAAGCTGCAGATGGCCGGGTACCCGGATCTCTGCAAACCGGGGATCCTGTGGTGAACGGGTGTAAAATGTTTCATCCCGTTCATCAGGCCGATCAGCATAGGCGAACTGCCATACCCCGTTTAACGACACCCGGTCCATCATCCTCTCTTGATCCCCTTGAAGCGCCGCTTCCATTGAAGTGAACACGCGGGGGTCACAGTGTGCCTCTTCGCGGTTCATCTGAAAGATGTCCGGGTTGTTATTCCACTCAGGATAACCGTTTTCCGGTGTCTTGTGATTGGGTGTTGAACTAGATTTATTTACTGCCATCGTCGTTCCTCCATTCAGCCTTTGTTTCCTACTCCTTCACAGAGCCTCCGAGAATCCCGGAGATGAACTGCTTTTGCAGAAGCAGGAAGAAGATCATAATCGGTAAAGTTGAAATCGTCGTACCCAGCATAATCTGTCCATAGTCGATGCGCGACATGCCAACGAGACCAGATAATGCTACCGGCAAGGTGTGCATGGAGCTGTCACCTAAAGCAACCAGCGGCCATAGGAAGTTATTCCACTGGAACATGAACAAAAAGATCGCAACTGCAGCAAGCGCCGGGCGCATGGTCGGCAGGATAATGGTAAAGAAGATCTTGAATTCTCCAGCACCGTCCACACGCGCCGCTTCAATCAAAGCATCCGGAACAGAGCGCATATTCTGACGCATCAGAAAGATCGCAAACGGATAGGCCAGATTCGGCAGAATGACAGCCCGGTACGTATTCAGCCAATCCAGATCCGCCATCAGCTGAAAGAGCGGGATGAGCGTCACGTGATACGGTATCATGATTGCCAGAAGCAGCGTAAAGAAGATCGGGTCACGCCCTTTGAATTTATACTTCGCAAAGGCATACCCGGCAGAAGCGGAAATCATTACGCTGATGACCGTAAACGTTACAGCAATAATCAAAGAGTTCATCATGACCCGAATGATGCCAACACCCTCGTTTAAATTCCGAAAATTTTCCACGAGGTGATCGCCCGGAATCAGATTCGGCGGCACGCTGAAGATCGCCCCGGACGGATTTGTAGCCCCGATAAACATCCAATAGAAAGGAAAAACAGATAGAATCACACCAAGAAGCAGTGCAGAATAGAGACCGATTTTTCGTAACATGATCATGATTCGTTTCTTCATTCGTCATCACCTGCAACTTTCATTTGGAGATAGGAAAGGACTGCAATGATGATAACCAGTACATACGCAATCGCGGATGCATAGTTAAAATCAAAATAGCGGAACCCGTTTAAGTATAAGTACAGAGAAATCGTCAACGTAGCGTTGTTTGGCCCACCATTGGTCAGGATATATGGCTCATCAAACAGCTGAAGCGTGCCGATGGTGGACAGGACGGCTGTGAACAGAAAGATCGGTTTCAGCTGCGGCAGGGTAATCGAGAAAAATTGCCGGATTTTTCCCGCGCCGTCAATGCTGGCTGCTTCATACAGATCATTCGAGATGTTTTGAAGACCCGCCAGAAAAATGACCATGTTATAGCCTGTCCAGCGCCAGGTAATTGCAACGATTAATGATACCTTTGCCCAGAACGGATCGTTGAGCCACGGCACCTGATCAATCCCTACTAAAGACAACACATAGTTTACAAGGCCATAATTCTGATCAAGCAAAATCATGAATACGATCGCATAAGCCACAAGCGCTGTGATCGCCGGCATAAAGAATGCAATCCGAAAAAAAGCGCGCATCCGCAGGAGTGCAGAATTCATCAGCACGGCCAGTACCACAGCGATGGATAGCATAATCGGCACCTGAATGATCAGGATCGTAAACGTATTGCCGAGAGCCGTGTAAAACAGCGGGTCATTAAAAAGTCTGCGGTAATTATCGAGACCTGCAAATGTACTGACGCCTCCTGATGAAGTCTGAAAACTGAGTATTAATGATTGAATGACTGGATACAAAGTGAATAACAGAAATAAGAGCACAGCCGGGGCAATAAAAAAGTAAGGAGCTGTTTTCGGGGTAACAATCTTCCGCTTGTTCCCCACCGGTGTTTCACTGCTTAGTTTTGCCATGGGTCAATCTCCTTCCGCGAAAATCTCCGGGGACTTCATAAAGTATTTTAAATAAGTTGGTAAAAACAGAGGAGAAGAGTCACCCCTTCTCCCTTTTTTATCACTGCATATCTCTTCCGGTTTCATTGGCAATCCGTTCAGCCGCCTCTTCAAGGGCAACCTGCGGATCTTCTCCTGAAAGCAGTGCATTGGCCTGCGCATCCGATGCGTAGCGGAATGCTCTGGCATAGTCATTGGTGTAGTTTGCAGAAGGTGTACCTTCAACGACATCCGCAAACAATGCCCAGATTGGTTCATCATTAAAGAATTCATTGTTCTCTTCGAAATAAGGTTCATCATACGTCGCGAGGAGTGACGGGAATAAACCGTATTCAACCATCCCCTCAATTTGCGGTTCGACTTCTGTCGTAAAGAATTCTACAAATGCATAAGCCGCTTCCGGATATTCTGTATTGGAAAGAACAGACAAGTCCGATCCGCCAAGGTTAGCATCGCGGTTTCCGCCTTCTTCAAACGCCGGAAGCTTGAAAACACCCCAGTCACCGGACTGATCAGGTGCCTGATCTGTAATCGTCCCCGCATACCACACACCAAATGGCACTGTGGCAACAGTATGATTGACCGTCGCAGTGACCGTACCGTCCCAGCCATCAGTATTAGCAACGAGGTCTTTTTCATGCATTTCCTGAATCTTACTCATTGCCGTCGCCGCATCGGCGCTTGCAATTTCAATATCGCCCGCTTCGTCAAAATAATACACACCGAGCTGATTCATCATCATGCGGAACAGCGCGTCGTCATTGGCGATATCCACCGGTACCATCGCCGCTCCCGTTGCATCGAGGATTTCTTCCCCGGCTGCTATGAAGTCGTCCCAGGTTTCGATGTCATCCGGATCCACGCCCGCTTCTTCAAAATGAGGCACATAATAGAAAACACCCGCCGGACCGATATCCCATGGCGCGGCCAGATTGTTTCCATCCGGCCCTTTAATCGCTTCCACTTTGGAAGGGGCGAACTTATCCTCGTGATCGGCAAATCCGTGATCATCTAAATTTACAAACCCTTCAGGGAACTCAGCAAAATAGTTGTCCAGTCGATCCGTTTCAAGCATCGTCACATCCGGAAGACCTGAGCCACCTGCAGCCAGTCCGACCGTGAGGCGGTCATATACATCCTCACGCCCGATATCTTCGATGTTCACAGTGACATCCGGGTACATTTCATTGAACTCTTCAAGAGACTGCTCCATTGCCGCCGCTGCAACATTCCAACCCCAGACACTGATTTCACCGGAGACATCTGATCCGCCTTCATTCGTTGCGTTGTTTCCAGCACCCTCATTGGAGGCGTTTTCATTTTCGGCATTACCACCAGCTGTTTCATCGTTGTTCCCGCCATCATTGTTCCCGCACGCTGCCAGCATTCCAACTGATAATGCACTTACAGATAAGACCTTCCAAGCTTTCATGTGAATATCCCCCTTGTAATATAATTGACGCAGTGCGCCATTCCAGGCCATCATAGACAGCCTTTAAACCCGGTAGTCACTACTAACTTAATTAAATTAAATTAATAACTACCGATAAGATATCACATAATCGTCACTATGAAAAGGCTTTCTTGTAAATCTTTATTAATTTCTTTTATTATCTTGTACTTCGAACACATCCTGCAGAATTAAAGACACTGCACCCAACAGTGCACTGTGGCTCCCAAGAGCTGATACGGTCACTTCAGTCCGCCTGGCATCATCCGTCAATGCGCGTCTTTGAATCGTTTCCTGCAACGGTTTCATGACAAATTCGCCTGCTTTCATCACACCCCCGCCAAGGATGATCTGATCCGGATTCAGAAAATTAATCACATTCGTTAAGGCTAACCCCAGAAAGCGCCCCGCCTGCGCAAACACTTCTTCAGAGAAGGCATCGCCCAGTAATGCAGCTTCGTAAATGATCGCCCCATCGATTTCTTCTTTATGTTCAACGAGATCCCACAGCTGTGTGGAGCGCCCGAGCGTCATCTCATGAATCACCCGCTCCCGGATATGAATCCCGCTGGCCACAGTATGTAAACAGCCGTAACTGCCACACGTGCATTGTCTTCCGTTCAAATCGACAATCATATGACCGAGTTCCCCCGCGATATGATTATCGCCTCTGAAAACCTGACCATTCAGTATCACGCCAGCACCAATGCCGTCCCCGACGTTAACAAACACGAGATGCTGATTATCCTTCGCTCCACCAAACCACATTTCCGCGATGGCCGAACAACGCGCATCGTTCTCCACCCTCACCGGAATATCGTATCGTTCTTCAAGATCCGCTTTCAAAGGCAATTCCCCGAAGTTGAAGTGGGGGGCATAGATACTGACGCCTGCTGCTTCATCGACAATCCCATGCATTCCAATACCAATGCCTACAATTTTATCCTTCTCGACTGATGCGCTCTCGATCATTTCATCAACCAGGCGATACAAGATGGCCATAAATTCCCTGGCTTTCACCCCCGCCGGAAGAACTTCTTTTTTTCGTTCCAACAATTCAGCATTCAAATTGGAAAGGCCGACACGCATCTGTCCAGTTCCAACATCCACACCGATAACGTAGTGATTGTTATAATTAATGGATAGAAGCACCGGACGCCTGCCACCTTTGGACACACCGATCCGCCCTTCCTTGACAAGTCCCTCCTTTAACAGATCATTGACTATGTTCGTGACTGTCGGTGGCGTTAAATTCGCTTGTTTGGATATGTCCGTTCTTGAAATCGGTCCATCCCGGCGAATAATATTGATCACCAGCGACCGGTTTAAGGATTTCATCAATCGGAAACTGCCTGTCATTCCCTGAACCATAACCATCACCTCATTCGACTTTTTAAATTAATTTAATTTTAGAACAACCAGATGAAATACACAATCCCTGAATCTTCCTGAAACATCTCTGCCCTTTATTGCGTAAGTAAGCTATAATGAAATCAACTTACACAGACACCCTCTGTGACATTCGAAAGGACTGATGAACATGATCGGATTCATTATCATCATTGTGATTGTTGCCATCCTCGCTCTGACTTGGGTTTCAGGCTACAACGGCCTGATCAAAATGCGAAACTGGGTGGAAGAATCCTGGGCACAGATTGATGTGCAGCTGAAACGGCGCTACGATCTGATCCCGAACCTGGTTGAAACCGTCAAAGGTTACGCGAAACATGAGGAAGAAACGTTGACAAAGGTTGTGGAACTCCGTAACCAGATGGGCGACAGCACCATGAGCCGCCAGGACACCATGGAAGTGAATGATCAGCTGAGTGGCGCATTAAAAAGCATGTTTGCCCTTCGCGAATCCTACCCGGATTTGAAGGCTAACGAGAATTTTAAAATGCTGCAAGAAGAGCTCACACAAACAGAAAATAAGATCGCCTATTCCAGACAGCTCTATAACAACACCGTCATGAAATACAACACGAAAATCGAGTCCATTCCGACGAACATTCTCGCCGGCATCCACAAATTCGAAAAACGCGACATGCTTGAAGCCAAGGAAGAAGAACGGGAGAACGTTCGCGTGTCTTTTTAAGCCGCGACCTGGAGGAATCCTATTATGATCTTATATGAACAGATTCAGCACAATAAACGAAAAACAGTCTTCATCGTCTTCTTCTTCGTCTTGTTCGTTCTCGCTGTAGGTGCTGCCTTTTCCTACATCAACAGCGGCGAACCATTTTCCGGGCTGATCCTGACGGCCATCATCGCTACGATCTATGTCGGGATTGTGTTAAGCTCCAGCACGAAAATGGTCATGCGCATGAATCACGCCAAAGAAATTAAATCGGTCGAAGACAACCGGTTCCTTTGGCACACTGTAGAAAACATGGCTATGGTCGGGCGCATTCCCATGCCGAGGGTCTTCGTCATTCATGACCCGTCACCGAACGCCTTCGCCACCGGCCTCTCACCTAAAAACGGTGCAGTGGCTGTAACAACAGGCCTTATCGATACCTTAAACCGTGAGGAAATGGAGGGCGTCATCGCCCATGAAGTGGCTCACATCAAAAATTACGATGTCCGCCTGTCCACGATTGCCCTCGCACTCGTCTCCGTGATCGCGATCATCAGTGACATCGGCACCCGGATGCTGTTCTTCAGCAGAGGAGGCCGGGGCAATAAGCAAAGTCCGGTGATTCTGATTTTTGCCATCGTTCTGATGATTCTTGCACCGTTCATCGCCATGTTGATCAACATGGCCATCTCAAGGAACCGCGAGTACCTGGCAGATGCGAGCGCCGCCGAGTTAACCCGAAACCCGCACGCGCTTGCCTCAGCACTCGAGAAAATCACCGGGGTATCCACGCCCGTCCGGGAAGCTTCCGGGTCATCAGCACCGCTTTACTTTGCCGATCCATTGAAAAAAAAGATGAGCGGACTTTTGTCCACTCACCCCGATCCTCAAGAGCGAATGAAACGGTTGCGGGAAATGTAAGTTTTTCAATTGTATAAATCACAAAAAAAGTCCGGACAATAGCTAACGATATTGTCCGGACTTTTTTGTGCTGGCGTCATTTCCTTTTATTCAACTCAAAAATACACATGAGATATGCAGACGCCCTTTGTTATTTGTGATATGATTCACATTTTATCCACAGATTTCACTTACTATATAGTGTACAATTTAATTGTAAACAATTTATTGTGAAGGAGGCCCTTCAAATGGTCATGAGTGATCAAAACCTGGTTTTGGATGAACAACTCAGTTTTATCCTCTATTTGTGCTCTAAAGAAACGATTAAACGCTATAAAGAGTACCTTGATCCATTAGGAATTACGTACACACAATATTTAGCAATGCTTGTTTTATGGAATGATAATGGTATCTCGGTGAATGAGTTGAGCAAAAAAATGTACTTGGATTCCGGAACATTGACTCCTCTTCTAAAAAAATTAGAAGGTAAAAATTTAGTTGAACGCCATCGGGATTCAACCGATGAGCGAGTGGTTCTCGTTTCATTAACAAAAAAAGGTGTCGACCTCAAAGATCAAATCCGGCATATCCCCGGTGAAATCCTCGCCAAAACCGGAGTCCCTCCACAAGAGGCTGCAGATATACTTGAAATGTTAAAATCCGTTCTCGACCGGACGACAAGCTTGAATTATGGGAAGAAAGAAATACCTTCAAGCGAAAACGCCTGAATCTTGAACATCATGATGTCCTTGTAACAATCAGGACAAACATATAGAAATCAAAATTGGAGAGGAGGATCGGTTCAATTCTCACAATCAGTCCATCACGGTAAACCACATCAGGGACAGTCACAACAAAAAAGTCTTATAAAAGACATGGAAGAGGAGACGATACAATGTTCTTCTTTGAAGCAATTCCTTGGTACAATGCGTTAATGTGGTTTGTTGTCTTCTTTGCATTGATTGGTCTGAACGAACTGGCACGTGCCAGCAAATGGGCAAGTGTCGCGCTCTTTATGGTACTGCCTCTCATCTTAACACCCTATTGGCTGTGGATGGGCGATACCGGTGTAACCTCCTGGTTCACCTGGGTGAAGGTCTATTCTGCTTTGGCAGGAAGTATCATCTACATGGTGATACGCTTCTCAAATTATCACAAAAAGCACCCTTGGTATCTCATCCTTGTTCCAGCGATTCTTGCCATTAATATAGCAGAGGCTGTCGTCCGGGAGTTTCAAGTTGGTTTTGCAGGATTCGATGGTATGGTAGACGGCATGATGTATATTTCAGGGGGATGGAACTATGTAAATGGTGTTGCCGGCTTATTAAACCTGCTCTTGATTTGTGGTTGGGTCGGTATCTTTGCAACCCAAGGAAAGAAAAAAGATATGGTCTGGCCAGATCAGACAAGACTTTGGATTATTGCATACGGGGTGTGGAATATCGCATATGTTTATGCGTGTGCACCTGGAAATGCGTTTTATTCCGGAGTGGCGTTGAACATTGCAGCCACGGTTCCGGCACTTCTATGGGCAAAAGGGACCTGGATGCAAAATCGCGCACAGACGTTGTCCTTCTGGATGATGTGGGTCATGACGTTCCCTTATGTCTTTGCCATTGGCAGCACATTCAATGTGAGTGTCAGCTACAATCCAGCAGCGAACTGGGCACTTGCATTACTGAGTTTAGCGTTGAACGTCACACTTGCGGTGTGGCAAATTACCCGCATTGTTCAACGTCGACTCAATCCGTTAAAAGAAGAGATTTGGACAGATCAGAAAGACTATCAGGAAATCAAAAAGCGACAATTCGAAGGGGCGGAAAACGACGACAGTGAGGTGACAGAGATTCCTGAACGACAGGTGAGATAATTACAAATGATCATTTCTTTCTATATAGGAGAGGCATCATACAAGAATCCGGACAAAACCTTCATCGATTTGTCCGGATTTTTCGTTCATCATGATCATTGTTTAATGAAATTGACCGCTGTCTGATCCAACATGCACTACAATTTAAATTTTTCAACCAACTGTTTCAGTTCATCGGACAGTTCTGACAGGCTCTTGCTCGATCCGGAAATCTCTTCCATCGATGCCGACTGTTCTTCCATTGCCGCAGATACTTCCTCGGTTGCAGCGGAGTTTTCCTGCGCGATTGCAGAAAGGCTTTGCAGTGAATCAACGATATCCTCTTTAATGGCTGCCATATCTTTACCCGTTTCATTGAGACTGGTCACGGCCTTGTCGGAAACCTCCATTGAAGATGCAATCATCTCATATTGACTTCGGGTACCAGAAACACTTTCAAGTTGCTCTTTCAGCACTTCGGAGACCTCAGCCATCACTTTTACAGATTGCTCAGCATTCTCCTGCAACTCACGAACAATTTCGTCAATGGTTGACGTGGACTTCGTGGACTGTTCTGCCAGTTTGCGGATCTCATCTGCCACTACAGAAAAACCCTTTCCTGCTTCCCCGGCCCTCGCTGCCTCGATGGCTGCGTTCAACGCCAGGAGATTTGTCTGTTCCGCGATATTGCTGATGACTGTACTGGCTTCCCCAATTTGCCTCGAGCTGTCATTGGTTTTTACAATACCTGATTCCACTTCCCGGGTGGCTTCTGCCGTTTGATTGGAAATGTCCGACAGCCGCTCAATTTCTTTCATCCCTTGCTGCACTGCCTGATTGACCTGCTTGAACGCCTGGTTCAATTCCACCACGACCGCTTGTTCCTTCTCAACAATTTCACCCAGTCGGTTGGCTTTCTCAGAACCGGCTTCCGTATTTTCAGCCTGACTGTTTGCCCCCTCAGCAATATCCTGAACGGTTGTAGCCACTTCTTCAGAAGCGATTGATGATTCATTCGCCGTTGCAGTCAGTTCCTCCGAAGCAGATGAAACATTGCTCGCTGAGTCATTGATATCCTGAATGACTTTACGGATATTTTCTGTCACGCTTTGAAGCGACCTTGCCAGCCTCCCCACTTCATCTTTTCTGGCCGCAAGCAACGGATCAACATCCTCACTTACATCCAGATTTCCAACCTGCTCCGCCGTCGCAGAAATCTTCTCAATGGGCCGTGACAAACGGGTTCCCACCACATAAGTCAGGGCAATGCTGATCAGAATCACCATTGCAGTAAACAGCATGGACGTATTTCGAAGAACAGGGATCGCTGACAGCACCTCATTCTCTTCCGCTGTAATAATCAGATTCCAGCCCGTATCACCTACAGCTGAGAAGCCAAGATAAAGGTCATCGCCACCGAAAGTATAATCCCCCACGCCTGAAGGCTCTTCGATCATGCGCGTAAACATTGCTGACACCTCGTTTACATCCGGATCACTCTCAGCTTCCCGAATCGGATTGTAAGCATCCATTACCATATCCCGGTTCTGATGCGCAATGACCGTTCCAGCATCATCAATCATATAGGCATAGCCTGAATCCCCATACTGAATGTCATCGACGATCAGATTCAAAAAATCAGCATCACCAACACCGACGATAACACCGGTAATTTCACCGTCATTCATGATTGGAGCCGACGTCACCATAATCAGACGGTCCCCATCGTCCGGATTGACACTTGGGGATGGCGGCATTAATCCGCGCTCTCCCTGAAGCGAATCCTGATAATACTCCCGCTCAGCAATATCAACAATTTCACCATCATTTCCGTATGAATCCGATAAATAAAGATTGCCATTCAAATCTGCAATCCCGATGCGCAGATATTCCGTTTGCTCCACTTCATCAAGAAAGATCTCCATCGCTGCGTCGATATCTGGCGTTGCGCTCCCTCCTTCAGGGATATTCGCCAACCCTTCGAGATATACAAATTCACTGTCAAGACGGCTGTCCGTCACTTTCGCCCCTTCTTCTGACAGCGCATACAAACCCGATTCCGCTTCATCCATGATGGCATTTTCTGCTCCATGCATGTTAATGAATCCGAGAATCGACGTCGCCGCCACCAAAATCAACGAAAAATATAAAATCAATGTGACTCGAATGCTTTTCATATGTAAACGATCCCCTCTTCCCCTCTTATTCTTTTATCATTGTACTGGAAGGGAAGGTGTATTACTTCATAGGATCATCTGAAATTCTCAGGACTTTATCGTCACCCAACTGTATGTATTCACGATTTTTAGGTCTTTTGAATATCCAAAACGGTGTTAAATTCCTTTTTAACCCCTGACGAATGGCATCCTTATAAATTTCTTGAGCCGAAAGCTTCTCTTCTGTATTCTTAAACTAGAATCAGCGTGCAAACCCGCTGATCAATCTAATTTGATCCAAGGAGCCCTGCCATGACAATCTCAATCCGAAACATGACACCAGCTGACTGGCCTGAAGTACACCGGATCTACCAGGAAGGTCTCGATACGGGCCTTGCCACGTTTGAAACCAAGGTTCCCGACTACGACGACTGGGATCATAAACATCATGCAGACTGCCGCATGATTGCAGAATATAACGGGAGGATTGCGGGTTTTGCCGCACTCAGTCCCACATCACCAAGAGCCGCCTACCGGGGAGTGGCCGAGATCAGTATTTACATCGCCAGTGACATGGCCGGAAAAGGAGTCGGTGCCACCTTGCTTCATGCCCTGATTGCAGCCAGTGAAGAGGCCGGATTCTGGACCATTCAATCCGCCATCTTCCGAGAAAACACGACCAGTATTCACCTCCACAAAAAAGCCGGCTTCCGGGAAATCGGCTACCGTGAAAAAGTGGCCGAGCGCTTCGGACGGTGGCACGATATCATTCTCATGGAACGAAGAAGCCTTACCGTGGCACCGTTCCAATGAGAATCGTCAGATCAATCGTGATGTCATCGGGGCCATCAAACGCATAAGCCTTCATCTCTTCCTTGGTTGCATGCCAGCTGAGCGGCGTCATGCGGCAGATCAGCTGTTTCATCTCCCGACTCAGTCTCATGGCCGACCGTATCCGGACTTCTTGCATGTCTGGAAAAGCCTCACGAAATCGGGTCACCGTTTCGCGGTTGTCATAATTGGATTCTTCTTCAGGATGAAAATAACTGCGAATTTCCTTCAGGTAACCCGGGTTCGGAACCACCTTCAATGCCATCCCTCCAGGCACCATGATCCGCTTCATTTCCTCGTAATTCGATGGGGACAAGACCGTCAACGCCACATCCACAGCATCCGCCCTCAGTGGAGCCTTAGTCAAATCGGCTGCCAGCCACACTGCTTCTGTGTCCAGATGTTTCGTCGCTTCCTGAATGCCTTCCTTGGAAATATCCAGACCCACCCCCCTTGCCTGAGGTAACCCTTGCAGCAAACTTGCAAGGTGAGAACCTTCCCCGGATCCCAGATCTGCCAGATACAGAAGCTCCGACAAATCCTCTCCTTTTTCCAGTTTGATCAAGTCAATCAATCTTTGATGGAGCGCATCGTACAAGCCTGAATCCTGAATCACCGTCCGCCTCGCTTGAAAAAGCCCCTTATCATAACGCGTCTGCACTCGACGATTCACCAGATTCACATACCCCTGCTTCGCAACGTCGTATCTGTGTCCACTTGGGCAAACCAGGCTTGCATCAATCGCCAAACCCAGAGGTTCCTGACAAAGTGCGCAGCATAAACGTCCTTCCCAGTCTTTTAACCGTAAGAGACTTCGCTCTTTTTTGTTCATTCTTCTCACCATCCCGATTTAACGTGTCGGATAATGTCCGACTATTCAACTCTTACTTTAACACTTCCGGTGCCATTTATTTTCACAATGACACAAAAAAGACTCCCGGGGGCTGGGAATCTTTTTTGGTGCTTCTCTATGATTAAGCAATGCTGGTAAAAAACCTGTGACATACAGGAAGCGTGTATATGGAAAATCGGCCTCTCGCCAAACCTTGATGGCGAAATTCTTAAGTGCACTTACACTTCACTCCTTTAACGAAGTTAAACTTTCTTCATATACGAAAAACGGAGATGTATCCAGCTTTCATAGGGATACATCTCCTGTTTGATTAATTGAGGTAGTTCAGTGGATTGACACTGTTTGATTTTTGTCCATTCCAACCACCTTCATGTACTTCAAAATGTAAATGGATACCTGTTGATACGCCGGTTGTTCCCATGACACCAATTTTTTCACCACGTGAAACCCGCTGTCCCTGCTTTACATCAATGGAGGCCAGGTGGGCATATAAGGTTGTTACAGTCTGGTTCCCTATGGCATGAGAAATCAGAATCGTGTTTCCATAACCGCTCATATATCGCGCTCCAATAACTGTTCCTTCTTCTGCCGCTGTGATAGTCGTTCCCCCATTTCGGGAGATGTCAATCCCGTAATGAAATCCCTCTGTTCCGTGAACCGGATGTGTTCTTGGCCCATAAGATGAAGTCACCGTCCGGCCTGGTGTCGGCCACTGAAGCGCTCCTGAACCACCCTGGGCGGATTGTTGCCTTGCTTTTGCTTGTTCGAGTTCCTCTTTCGCCGCAGCCTCCTGGCTTTCAACAATGGCCATCTCTTCTTCATTGGACACAATGAAATTTTCCGTGTCGATTTTTTGTTCTTCGAGATTTGCTACAATGTCTTCCTTCTCTTTTAGCTGTTGTTCAATGTCCTCTAATAAATCAGCAAGTTCTTCTATTTGGTTTTCTAAACGCAAAGCTGCTTCTTCCAGTTCATCCTGCGCTGTTTCCAACGCTTTCTGGTCGTCAATATGCTCGTCAAGCAGATTTCTGTCCTGTTTGGCAATACTGTGCAAAGCCGAAATGCGTTCAATAAAATCACTGAAATTACTTGCACCGAGAATCACTTCAACATAGTCCAGTGATCCATTCGCTTGATACATCGACCTGACACGGTCTTTAAGCAGTTTATCCCGTTCCGCGATTCTTTCTTCCAATTCTTCAATTTTTATTTGTAATGCACTGATCTCTTCCTCTGTCTGCGCTTTATCTCGTTCAGTCTCTTCAATATCAGACTCAGTCTTTGCTGCCTCTTCATCCAGCTCCTGAAACTCATCATAGGCTTGATTGATCTTGGCTTCAATTTCCTCAAGCTTCTGATTGGCTTCCTCTGTTTCGCGGGATTTTTGTTGCTTTTGTTCCTGGTATGTTTCAATGTCCTGTTCAATCTCACTCACTTCATCTGCCTGAACAACGCCCACCATCATCATCGCCAATACCACCACAATAAGAATAAACCCTGATTTCCCTCTCTCGTTCATCAACTGTACCTCCAAAATTTCTTGATTGATCGTCCGGTCCGTTTAGAATAATACCAGATGAATCTAAAGAAACTTTGAAGTCATTAAAATGTAATCGTATTTTAAACGAATTTAAATATGCTCAAATGAAAGAACACCTGCGGCATAGCTGTCTCCACTACCTATCCGGTCCACCACATCACACTCCATGGTCTCACCTTCATGTAACTTTTTCGCAGTGTCCTTCGTTACTAGTAAATCATCATGAATCATCTTCCCGTCTCCTGATTAATGAGTTTTTTCTATACAAATGAATGACCCATTATTAAAATAACTGTTCTAGTAGGGATGACTAAACATTCAAACATGAAGTCTAACCTTTGAATTGGTTCACCACAATCAAAAGCTAATCAAAACGCTTCTGATCCGAAATGCCGCGACTTTGATTGAAATCAGAAATGGGTCATCATTATCGATGACACCCACAAAATCATCTGACTGAGACAGTGTTTGATCATATTCACTGGTCTTCACTAATGCGGTATCCGATTCCCCAGATCGTCTCGATCACGTTACGGTTACAGCCTGCAGAAGCGAGTTTCGTCCGAATATTTTTTACATGCGTATCCACAGAGCGCGAATCTCCAGCAAAGTCCATGCCCCATTCCAGCTGCAGAATTTCTTCACGGCTGTAAACCCTCCCTGGATTGGAAGCAAGTCTGTACAGAATCTTATATTCTTTACTGGTTAACAGAATTTCCTGGTCGTTATAAGTCACCATATATTTTTTCGGATCAATCACGAGGTCCTGAATCTGAAAGGATCCATCTGCCGAAACAGGGTATTGCAAACGGCGCAAGACGGAATCCACTCTCGTTAACAATTCAGCCGGATCAAAGGGTTTCACCAGATAATCATCTGCCCCAAGATGCAGTCCCCGCGCTACACGTGCTGTGTCATCTGGCCCCGACAGGAGAATCACTGAAAATGCCCGGTCATTCTGTTTGAAAAGCGCTTTTAACATTTCCAGATCAACCGCTCCGATCATCATCACATCCAGGATGACAAGGGATATCCGGTTATCTTGAAGCATCAACTCCATTGCCTCGGAACCACTTGCCGCTTCGACAATCGTGAAGGCTTCTTGAGAGAAACAGTTTTTTACGAACGTCCTCATCTCTTCGTTGGCATCTGCGATCAATAATTGCCTTTCCATGCAACGTTCCTCCTGCCCAAGTGTAATGGTGCCTGTCTTTCTACCTCTCAGTATGCCACCTCAAAACATGGAAGTACAATTTCTAACAACCGGCTTTCTTCCTCTGAATGCCATTTGCACATACAGGTCACTTCTTCGTGAAAAGACTCTCAACTACTGGTATAAGCGCTTTTTTAAATCATTATGAAGCCACTTCACATCACGATCCAGTAAATGATGAAAGATTGTGGTCTTCATTTGTTACCTGAATGTTATCTGATTGTAAGATGCGTCATTGAATCGTAACCGCAAGTACAAAGTTTCTACACAAACGAGCGTTATGCTTACTCTGTACTAATAAAAAGGAGTGAAAGATTATGAAAAGAACAGTCGCAAGTTTCATCGTCGCCGGGGCGGTACTCATAGCACCATTAACCAGTGAAGCAGCTTTGGGGGATCAGCTGTTGCGTCAAGGGATGCAGCATGAAGATGTCCGGGAACTGCAGGTGGAACTGAGGGATTTAGGGAAAATGCAATCCAGTGCCGACAGCATCTTCGGACCACTGACACGAGAGGCAGTCATCAAATTCCAGTCTGCCCGCGGTCTGACCGTTGACGGCATCGTCGGACCGGAAACCGTAGGTGCACTTCAGCAAAATAACGAGTCTCAGGTACAAACTTCATCGAGCTCAGGTGACTGGGACGGAAACACCTTGTTACGACAAGGGGACCGGGGAGCGAAAGTCAGTGCGCTGCAAACTTCCTTACAGCAGGATGGTCATTATAACAGCAGCATCGACGGCATCTTTGGCCCAATCACAGCAGAAGCCGTCAGATCCTTGCAACGAAATGCAAGCATTGCAGTGGATGGTATTGCCGGTCCGCAAACCTATGCAGCGATCAATGGCACCGTACAGGTTTCTTCATCCAATAACTCCACGCAAAGCAGCAGTTCATCGAGCAACACTTCATCTTCATCGAATGTGGAATCTTTGGTTAGTGATGCCAAACAACAGATCGGCGCGCCTTATTCCTGGGGTGGAACCACACCAAGCGGCTTTGACAGCAGTGGCTATATCGTCTACGTCTTTGCACAGAACGGGATTGATTTATCCCGGACACACCGTGAGTATTACCATGAAGGGACCTCTGTCTCCTCACCTTCCAGAGGCGACGTCGTATTTTTCCAGACTTACTTGGATGCACCGTCTCACGCAGGCATTTATCTCGGTGACAACACGTTTATTCACAACAGCTCCTCACAAGGCGTTATCATAACCAGTATGGATAATTCCTATTGGAGTCCACGGTACATAGGTGCCAAACGCTATATCAATTAATCATCAAAAAAGCCGTCACGATTTTTCGTGGCGGCTTTCAATCTGTTCTTTTCACATATCATTCTGCCCGTGCATCCAGATCTGCGGCTATTGTTTCTCTATGGTGACAAACGTATAGCGCAGCTTTTCCCGATACATCGGTGTCTTCCCTTCCTTTTCAGGATGTTCCTTACTGATCCGTCAGAATCACAAACTGATTGGCGTTCAGGTGAACGGAGTCTTTATGGGTATGATTCGTCAGCACGTCAATGAACCCTTCCTTTTGAAGTGGAACGGAGTGCGGCTGACCGCTGAAATTCATCAGGAAAAACCAGCTTCTCTCGCCATCAGTACGTTCGGACACCGTAACACCATCAGGAAGTGATTCTGTCAGCCCGTTATGAAGACCTTTTTCCTCAAGGAGTTGATCAGTAAAGTCCTTCAAAAATACTGCATCGTTGCGGGATGCGATATGATATACCTTCCCTTTTCCGAGATGATTCACGGTCACCGCAGGCATACCGGCGTAAAAGTCTGATCCATACGTGGCAAGTACTTCGGCACTTTCCGCATGAATGACTTCACACAGTTCACGGGCAGAGTAGACGCGCCCATCTGGAAATTTCACCTCATTGGTCTGCCCATCATGAAGGCTGTCGATTTCTTCAGCCCAGATGCCTGTCAGTTCCCTCAAAGGCCCCGGAAAACCGCCGAGAAATGCCAGGTCTGATTCATTTACAATCCCGGACCAGTAAGTCGTCACAAGAGTTCCGCCACCTTTGACAAAGGCCTCCAGGCGCTGTGCGACACCTTCACGGACCATATACAGCATCGGAGCCACGATAATCTCATACCCGTCGAAGGCATCATCCATATCGATGACATCCACACCGACACCCGCTTCCCAGAAAGGACGATAGTGATTGCGGATGGTTGCTTCATAGTTCAGCCCCTGATTCCGGGGACCTTTGGCATCGTTTATTGCCCAGCGGTTCTCCGTATCGAAAATCAAGGCTGCTTTTGCGTCCACCTTGGTGCCCACGATATCATCAAGTTTGGCGAGCCCTTCGCCCAATTTACTGACCTCCTGAAACACGCGGGGTTTCTCTGTCCCTTCATGATCCACAACCGCTCCGTGGAATTTTTCAAAAGAACCCCGGCTTTTTCGCCACTGAAAATACTGAACCGTATCTGACCCGTGGGCGACCGCCTGGATCGACGACAGGGCATGCATCCCCGGGCGCTTCTGTTTACTGACATTCTGCCAGTTCGTCATGCTTGGTGAACTCTCCATGAGCATAAATGGCCGGCCACCTTTCATGGCCCGCATCCAGTCATGATTCAGAGCGGTCCACGCTGCAATGTCTGCATCGGATTCATCCCGGTGCCACAGCGGATAGGAGTCCCAGGACACCACATCGACCATATGCTTGAACTTTCCGTAGTTCAATGCGTTAAAGCCTTCCATAAAATTCGTCGTTACCGGCAGCTCTGATCCCGTTTTCCGGATTGGAGCGATCTCCTCTCGCATAAAATCCATCGCGTTATCCGTGATGAACCGCATCCAGTCCAGATTCAAACCGTGTACGGATGTTTCACCATGAGGCGCCGGGGATTCGACCTGCGTCCAGCTGGTATAGGTGTGACTCCAGAACCTGGTCCACCAGGCGTGATTCAGCACTTCGAGAGTACCGTAACGTTCCTTCAGCCAGTCGCGGAAACGTTCCTGACAGTAGTCACAGTGGCAGTGACCGCCGTTGTATTCATTGGAGATGTGCCAGCCGATCACTGCCGGGTGATCTTTATACCGCTCTGCAAGTTTCGAGTTGATCCTGCGCACGAATGTCCGGTATACCGGTGAACTGTAACAGTGATTGTGCCGTTCGCCGTGGAGGTTTCTGATGCGGTTCTTCCCTGTTACCAGTACTTCAGGATACTTCTTTGACATCCAGGCTGGCCGGGCGCCGCTCGGGGTGGCAAGCAACACATAGACACCTGTCTCATAGAGGCGGTCCAGGACGTGATCGAGCCATTCAAATTCAAAGACACCTTCTTCCGGCTCGAGGGTGAACCACGAGAAGATCCCCACAGACATCACATTGCAGTTTGCTTTTTTCATCAGTCGTAAATCTTCTTCAAATACATCGGGATAGTCAAACCACTGCTCCGGGTTATAATCGGCCCCGTGGAGTATTTTCGGTATTTTTTCTGAAATGGGTTTAAATCGTTTCGTCATGATCCCTCACCTACACTTTCATATACCCGTACAGTCATTACATCCTTTCGTCCCTTCCTGCGCAGAGCCCTGTTGTTCTATGTCTCCGTTCGTTGATCACTCGCTTCAGGTCAGCAGTCATCCTGCGATTATGTATATCAGACCTCCCTGACGCATCAATCTCTCTTTCACTCTCGCAAAGTCCACTCAAGTCAACCGGTTCAGGTTGAATACAGTTGCCCACAATGCCACGATAACTCCCGCTGTAATCCAGGGGATCACTTCCAAAGAGACCCTTCCGGCCAGCAAGCCCATAAGCGGAACAAGGAGCAGTACACTGATGTATGAAAAAGACACCTGGTAGCTAATGATTTTCCTTGCCTGCCAGTAGGGATAGCGGCTTGTCGTTTCATGCATTAACGAAGGGAATAGCGGTGCAAAACCTAGTCCAATCAGAATGATACTCACAACATACACATAGGTTGTCGTCGGCACCAGAAATAATAATGCCCCACTTATTGCAATACAAAGTCCCAGGGTAATCAGCCGGCGGTTCCCCATCCAGTTTGCCAAAAATCCCATGAGAACACGACCGGCCATGATGCTCCCGAAATATACCCCCACCAAGGTGCCGGCAAGCGACACTTCAAGCCCTCGGCTTTCGATCAGCAATGCGCTGAGCCATAACCCCAGCCCCGCTTCAATCGCCACATAGAGGACAAACGTCATCACTGACAATACCGGCGCAATGCCCTGAACAGCCGGACGATCTGCTTTTTTTGTTGCAGTTGACTCAGTTTCTTTTTTCGAAGAGTGCCTCCACATCGGCAACGTGACGACCAGCACGAATACCAGGATCAGAAGAACCACACCGATCATCCCGTAACCAAGGCGCCAGTTACCGAGTGATACGATCCCGAATGTGATCATCATCGGGCTCACCGTGGCGCCAATGCCCCATGCGGAGTGAAGCCAGTTCATCTGTCTGCTTGACAGGTTTTCTGCTGCAAAACTGTTCAATCCGCTATCCACCGAGCCTGCTCCGAGTCCCAAAAGGACGGCAAATAAGACAATGAACCAAAAAGACGGACTGATCGAGAAGCCAATGACTGCCACTGCCGTCATCAAAACGGAAACAGCAGTGACTTTTCCGTATCCAAAGCGCTGGATGACTCTCGCACTACTGAAGGCGGAGAGCGCTGAAGTCGCCGTAATCGTGGCTGCGATCACGCCAGCCGCCTCAAGGGGTGCTCCAAAGTCCAGTCGCATCTCATTCCAGGCCACACCAAACCCTGTATCTGGCAGGCCCAAGCCCACAAAGGTGGCATACAGCATCAGGATAAACCACCCTGAATACACTGTATGCCGTTGCTTTTCGACTGGAATCATTATGGATTGCTTCCTTTCCATACCAGAATTTTCATTTCGCGTCTTCGGTTTTATTAATGTCACTCGAAAGATGCCCAGGGTAAAAAAACCCTGTTCACCTTTCCCGTAGAATTAATACAATTTCCCATGCCGGTAATGAAGGAGGAACAATCGCTTTAACGCGTGGACATAACAGGTATTGCGGATCCCGGAAAGGCCTTCTTTGAAATAGGATTCAAACACCTTTTCACAGCTCGCTTCCATTTTGTTGTACATTTCGCGAATGACTTCTTCTTCCGTAAAGAGTTCCGTCACCCGGTCCTGCTTCCATTCCACATAGGAGACCATGACCCCGCCGGCATTGGCCAACACGTCCGGAATGACGACACGCCCTTCATCATGCAGTATCGTATCAGCAACGCTATCAATCGGTGCGTTCGCCCCCTCCACAAACACTTTGGCCGGGACTTGATCGACGTTATTTTCATTCACTACGTCTTCAATGGCTGCAAGAATAAGCACATCCACGTCCAGATAGACCAGGTCATTACGGTCCCGGATCGTTGCCTTGATATCCGCTTCCTGGAGTTCAGCTTCCGTCACAGGTAAATGACGCCGTTTTATTTGGTAGCGAGCAAGCGCCTGTACATCGAGCCCGTCTTCATGAAACAAGGTGACATATTGATCGCTGACGGCTACTACCCGATGATTCAGACGGTCGCACTGATCTGCCATTTCGGCTGCAACGGATCCCACATTACCAAACCCCTGCACAGCCACAGTAATCGCTGAACCGCTGTCGTTTTTGTCCAAAAGTGACTTCAACGTGTCATACTGCTTCTGGTGAACACCTTCTTTGACGGACGTACGGTTTGTCCGGCG
The DNA here is from genome assembly GCF_001721685.1 of Salisediminibacterium beveridgei. Classification (GTDB taxonomy): domain Bacteria; phylum Bacillota; class Bacilli; order Bacillales; family Salisediminibacteriaceae; genus Salisediminibacterium; species Salisediminibacterium beveridgei. The sequence goes on from NZ_CP012502.1 coordinate 3,132,257, forward strand.
GGTCCACGTATCCAACAGCCATAAGTAGCTGCGGTATGTACCCTTGCCGGTGGATTCCCGCCGGCCTTTGGCACCCCCGTTTTCCACGCTTTTTCCTGTGAAGGCACCGAGATAGTTTTCTCCCGGTTTGATGGTCTTGTACTCACCCACCATCCAGTCCATGGTCTGATCATTGGTGCCCATGTCAGGCGCAGGAATATCGTGCGTCGGTCCAATATCCGGAACGAAACGCTGCACGTACTTTTTAGCAATCATGTACAGTTCCCGATCCGAATACCGATCCGGGGAAATGACCACACCTCCCTTCGCACCGCCGTATGGCAGATCATGCAAGGCGTTCTTCAAGGTCATCAGGACAGCGAGGTTTTCTACCTCCTGTTCATTGACCACCTCGTTATAGCGGATTCCTCCCTTGTAAAAACCGGCGATGTTATTGTGTTGAATGCGGTATGCCGGAACCCGTTCAATGGAACGGTCATCCCGCGTAACGCGAATGTAGCTTTTGATGACCTTGTCCGTAGTGGTGAGGATTTCCTTACCGGATTCAAACAGCCGCTTTCTCGTGTCGCCGCTCTCCTGCGGGAGGATCGTTTCATCCTCATACAGCTGATCCATAATGCGCTGAATCATCGCTTGTGTGTCTGTTACGGTCATATTACATCCGCTCCTTTTGAAAAAAAGTCATTTCCTCTTGCTGTGTTTTGGTATCACAATAGTTAAAACGCTTTCAAATTTCTAGGCCGGAAATTCCGGCATGGTTTATTCCTCTTCTTTCTCAAGCCACCTTCTCGTGAGGTGGTTGTCGATATCCAGCTGATCGAGCAGCCTTGAAACCGTGTGATCCACCATGTCGAGGATGCTCTCCGGTTTATTGTAAAACGCCGGCATCGGTGGCATCATCACCACGCCCATCCGGGAGAGCTTCAGCATATTTTCGAGATGGATATCGCTTAACGGGGTTTCTCTTGGGACCATGATCAGTTTCCGTCGTTCTTTTAACACCACGTCCGCCGCCCGGGACACAAGATTGTCCGCATAGCCGTGAGCCACGGCACTCAAGGTCTTCATGCTGCAAGGGACAATCACCATCGCGTCGGTCTTAAAAGAGCCACTTGAAATGACTGCTGCCTGATTCGTCGCCGGATGTACGTATGTGGCCAGTGCCTTTACTTCGTCCACTTTGTAGTCCGTTTCAATGGTGATGGTCTTTTCGCCCCACTCACTCAAGATCAAGTGCGTTTCGATCCCTAACTCCTTTAATACCTCAAGCAGGCGGATACCGTAAATCGGTCCGGTCGAGCCGGACATCCCTATTATTATGCGTTTTGTCACCTGTCTCACCTCTTTTTCGTCATACATTCATCCTACACCACAAAGCGCTTATGAACCAATCATTCACACCCTTTTTTCCGGTATATGGTACACTTTTTTTGTACTTTTCATTCGCTTTCGGCGGATGCGTGCCCACGGGCTTGCCCACTGCTCCTGCGGTTACTCGTCGCACGAAGCCCTTAACTAACATTCGCTTTGCGAATGTGGATTTTCGGACTCCGCATATCCCTCGGGCGTCATCGCCTAACGCTCATAAAATCTAAATATCAACAACAACTTTTTTAAATATTTATTCGAATAAAAATTCCAGATATGAAACTTTTCAGGGGTTGCCTGCATCTCTATACATGAAAGGGGGGAGCGGTTTGTCATTCAAAGAACAATTGGCCGGTGGTGATGAAGAAGCACTGTCGGCATTGATGGATACATACGGCAGTGTGCTCATGCGAACAGCGATATTGCTGGTCAAAGACAGGCAGCTGGCAGAAGAAGTGGTACAGGATACGTTCGTCACCGCTTATAAGAAAATACATCAGCTCGAATCCGACGATAAACTGAAAGGCTGGCTCGTGACGATTACCGTCAACGGCTGCCGCTCCCGGATGCGGACGTGGATCTGGCGCAATCTCTACACCGCAAAAGATGAGGACGTGTTCCAGGACATGGAGGAAACGTCCTTGCTCCCGGAGGCGCAGCTTCTCACTGCCATTGAAAACGAGGAGCTGCATGAAGCGGTTCAGTCTCTTCCTTACAATTACAGAGAACCGATTGCCTTATTTTTATTTTCACGACATGACCCTGCAGGAACTGGCGGACACGCTGGATCTGAAGGTGAACACCATAAAAACCCGCCTGACCCGGGGACGAACGCTATTAAAAGAAGCTTTGATGAAAGGAGCGACTGCCGATGAATCATCAAAACGAGCGTAAACAGATCAAACAGGCTCTCGATCAGGAATTGTCCGACGTTACCTTTTCAGGGAAGGATAGCGTTCTGAGCCGGACCCATCCAAAAACCAGGAAAGAAAAACTGGATGCTCTTTGGAATAGAGAAGTCCAGGTTCCCCTAATTCCCCTTGGCGCCGCAATGTTTCTCATGATCACGGCAGGAACGCTGGTCGGGATGCCCGGGAATGATGAGGCAGAGCGAGAGCTCATTGAACGGGGCGGAAGCTACTACTGGAGTGACATGATTGATGAAGGAGGGCCTACATCATGACGGTCAAACTGAAAGTGAAACATATCGTTTACAGCGTTTTGGTTTTTGCCGCTGCCTTGGCGATCCTCGTGATCGTCATACAGCCACAGATCGCTCATTGGCAAATTGACCGACTCATTTCATCCGGCGGACACGAAGAAGGCCGTGAGAGGATTTTGGACCGGATCGACCAGGGCCAAACGGGTTACCTCGAATTGATTGAAACGTATATGATTGAACCCATTCAGGTAAGCCGGGAGGATATTCAAGTGGGGCCTTCCGTGACTTCAGTGTCAGACGGCTACAGTAATCTCGTCTTCACCCGGGAAGAAACCCTTCCCTACTTAACCCGTTATCTTGAAGAAGGCGACGATCCGTCAATGATCCAGGACGCAGGTCTGTTGTTGATGGCTCATCACGCAGTGGAACAGGACATTGGGCTTGTCGAGGACACTGCGGACAAAACCGTCGCTGCCCTCCCACATCATCAGCATTTTCACGAATCGATTTTTATCGAAGAAGCGCGGCTCCTGATGGACTTAAATGAGTTGGCCCTTGCTGAAGACAAGCTGATTGCCATCGAAGAAACCGAACGGGATGTCTTCTCGGCTATCCTGCTTCAGACTGCTGAACTCCGGGCCCGCCTCCTCCAGCAACAAGGCGAAGTGGAGGAAGCCATTGCACTTCTTGAAGAGCGGTTAACGTCTTATGAAGAAAAACATGAGTCCATGGAATCGGAACTGGCTGCCGACAATCCGGATTACGAACCACAGGGTGTGGAACGCGTGGTCTATTTTGAAGAGGCAGCCAGGCTGAAAGAACAACTTGAACGAATGGACTCTGATCGTGACATGGCCACCGTAACCGGACAGGTCAAGCGTTCAGACGGCGAACCGATGGCACATGCCACTGTCTATTTGCGGGATGCATCAAGGGTGAATCAGTCCATCAGTTCAACAGATCAATTCAGAACCACAACGGATGCAGAAGGATACTACCAGTTTGAAGGTGTTATTCCGGATACGTATCAGATTCACTTAGGCCTTTCCTTTGAACAGGTCGATGGCTTTGCCTGGCCTGTTCCCCAAGGCGATTGGATCGATGCTGAAGGCGGAGAAGATGCGACTTATGACATTACCTTTTCGCCACTTATGGAAACCCGCTCTCCTGTGAATCATGAGACGGTAGAAGGTCAGGAGATCACCTTTGACTGGGAGCCCGTTGAAGAAGCCGACAGTTACGCCCTGCAATTGATGGTCCATTACGACCAGGGTTCCTTCGGCCAAACCGTTGCTTCTGGGTTAACAGACGCTTCGCATACCATGTCCCTCGAAGAATTATATGCGCAGGATTATGGCGTGGTTTATGATCCTGTGGAGGAAGATAAAGATTTTTTCCACCCGGAAAATATCCTCGCTTTCCGTTATCCGGACGGCGAATTTTCCTGGCAGGTCACAGCTTTTAATGAAGACGATGAGCCGATTGCGCAGAGTAACGGCTACCGGTTACAAGAGGATACGGTTGGGGCGCTGCCATTTTTCCATCTTGACGGCCCTGAATTATCGGAAGCCGATCAAATCCTTTTTGATGAGGACCTCAAAGGTGCCATCGAAGCGTATGAAACCTCCGTGCAAGAGGATCCGGAGGACGTCCACAGCCTACGCATGCTGACCCGTTTGAACGGGTTTTCAGAAGAACATGAACCTGAGACCATGGCTTACAGAGAACAGCTCCAGGACGCGGCACCTTCAACCGAGAACGCTGCACAACTCTTCGGTTATGCGCTGGATCAACGGAATATGGACGACGCATCCCACTGGAAAGATGCCTATCTGGCCCTTTCAGAAGAGGAAGAGACCAATCATTATATGAACGGTCGCTTCGGATTGCTCCGTGCGTACCAGGGCGATTATGAGGACGCTCTTGCACGTTTATCACAATCCGTCGAAACGGGTAGCAACAACCGCTATACCGGCGCCTGGACCGTTGTCCAGCTGGCTGCCGGAGAAGAGCTGGACTTGGTTTTGGAAAACGCCAGGTCTTATCCGGAACGCTCCACAACCGGCGAACCGGCTGAGCGATGGGCACGGCATCTCGAAGCTGTGGAAGAGCTGGATCCTGAGGTGATCCATTCAGCCGCTCAGGCCATGCTGGACCTGGACGACGGGGCGATGGACGACATCAAACAGGATCACCCGCCTCTCAGTGCACTGATCAATGCGTGGCAGGAAAAAGACTGGTAAACTGGAGAACGCCCCCGATTTTGTTTGGGGCGTTGAAAGAACCGAAACAGATGAAAGAGGTGGACATGTTGCTGTCCACCTCTTTTATCTACCACTTGGCTTCGTGATCCTCGACCCAGCCGAACAACTCTTTCACTTCCACATCACCGTATTCTTCGGTATGAATCATGCCTTCATATGTGCCGAACATTTGATTCACCTTGGACTTGATCACTCCGAGATTCGTTTCTGCCAACCGCTCGAACGTTGGATGAAACGTCAGTTTGACCGTATCCGATCCACGGCTCGACATCGTCCACGGGGCCATCAAGTCAGCTTGATCGTACTGCCACTCAAGATCCTCATGAATCTTCACCAGCTTCCCGTCAATCAGCACACCGTTTTCGTTCTGACCCGTTTCGTCGGTCCATTTCCCACCGAGATTCAGTCCGACAGTCCGTCCTGACGTGTCCTTCCCAGAGGCACTTCCCCAGTTCCATTCAGAAGAATAGGGCCACTTTCCTCTGCCGAAGTCGAGGCAGGCAAAGCTGTGATTCCGGTGATCGAAATGGTACCGGTAACCACCCCACTCCACCGTTCCGAAAGCAGGGAGCGCCGGCTGTTTGGCCGTGTACTGAAAACGGGTTGCCACCCATGGAATCACAACGTTTAACGATTCCTGATCCTCAGGCCTCTTGATTTCCAGGAAGGCATCCAGCGGTTTGCCGCCGAAGTCCTTTGCATTCACAAACAGTTCAGTGGTGTCCGGTTTTTCAATCATACGAATCGTCAGTTGGCGTCCATCATAGAAGACGGATTCCCTGACTTCTTCCGGCATATTCACTCCGATACCAAACGGGACAGTTACCGTTTTTTCCTGAAATTCTCCGGTGAGCCGGTCATAGAAGTAGACGAACAGGCTGGCGGCATAGTCGATGTGACTGATCGTTGCAGAAAACAATGCAGCATCACTTGTGATACACCAGTAATTCCATTTCTTGCGGCGTAAAAAATCCCCTTTGATGTTGGATGTGATCAAGGGGGTCCTGGACCACCCCACACTCTCAGGGTTCAAGGTCCCGTTGTTCAGGCAAAGCATCGCGGGTTTCGTCAATTCCTGTGCATTCATCACACAGCGCCTCCTTCTTGAATTCTCTTCCTTTCAATGTATGCTGAAATACAAGTAATGTCAACGCTTACATGAAATTCACGACGCCTGTCGTTTCAATTATGATAAACTGAAAAAAAGAAAGTGAACAGGAGGCGAACCAGATGTGCGGACGATTCAGCCTGTACCACCAACCCCATCTCCTTGCCCGCCGCTTCGAACTCCAAAACCTTGAAGAACTTTCGCTCATTCCCCGCTACAACATTGCCCCTTCGCAGGACGTCCTGACGGTCGTGCATGATGGCGAAGCGTACCGGGGCGGTTTTCTGCGCTGGGGACTGATCCCGTCTTTTGCCAAAGATAAAAAAATCGGCTACAAAATGATCAATGCCCGTGCAGAAACCCTGCATGAAAAGCCCTCTTTTTCAAGGCTGTTAAGCCGCAGGCGCTGCGTGATCCCGGCAGATGGCTTTTTCGAATGGCAGAAGACCGATCACGGAAAAATCCCGCTCCATATCAAACGGAAAGATGGTGACTTATTTGCCATGGCAGGCCTGTGGGACCGTTGGCAGGAACCCGGGGGTGACGTCATCACCTCGTGTACGATCATCACCACAGCGCCCAATGCCCTGATGGCACCGATTCATAACCGGATGCCCGCCATGCTCGATACATCGGGCGAAAAAGTCTGGCTCGACCGGAACGTGACAGACCATCAGGAGCTTCAGAACCTGTTGCAGCCTTTTGAGGACAGTCTCATGAAGGCTGAACAAGTCTCTGAACGCGTAAACAGTCCGAAACATGACACGCCTGAATGCATCATACCTGTCACTCAAAACGAATCTGACTAACGGAGGAACAGCATTATGACAGATTATATTCCACCACAAACCGCACTGAATACCGTCGAATCCATCACTGCTGATTTACAGAATCTCGGCATCGTCCACGGAGAAAAATTGCTTGTTCATGTCTCTTTGTCATCAATGGGCTGGGTAAACGGCGGCAGCACTGCGCTGATTCAGGCACTGATGAATACCCTCACCGAAAAAGGGACCTTGATTATGCCTGCACAAAGTGGCGACCTCAGTGATCCGGAGGAATGGGAAGCGCCTGCCGTCCCAAAGGACTGGTGGCAGACCATTCGGGATACCATGCCTGCGTATGATCCCGCAACAACGCCAACAAGGGGCATCGGGACGGTGGCGGAACACTTCCGCACCTTTCCTGGCGTGGTCCGCAGCGATCATCCTGCGGTGTCCTTCGCTGCATGGGGCAAGAATGCTTCGGTTCTGATGGCGGATCATGCCCTTGAATTTGGCCTTGGGGAATCCTCACCTCTCGCCACGTTTTACAATGAGAACGTGCGGGTACTGATGATCGGCTGCGGTTTCGAGTCCTGTACCGCCTTTCACCTTGGCGAATACCGTGCACCTGGTGCCAAGGAAATCATGAAAGGCGCACCGATCATGAAGAATGGGGAGCGCCAGTGGGTCACGTACCGTGAAATTGAACTGGATGAGGAGCGCTTTGATGCGCTCGGCGAAGTGTTCGAGGCAACCGCCCCTGTTACAACCGGAACAATTGGTGATGCCTCCTGCAAGCTGTTTCAACTCACAGATGCCGTAGACGCATCCAGCCACTATTTCAAAGACTACCGAGCCGATACAACACATCCAAATGATAGGAGTTGACCGCCGTGTTCACCTGTAACCTGACCGATGAAACCGAACTTCGCCTGTTGGAGATCCGCCATGCCGAAGCCCTCTATTTGTTAACAACCTCTTCGAGTGCACATTTGCGGGAATGGCTCCCGTGGGTGGATCATATAAATCACGTGGCTGATTCCAGAGCATTCATCGAGTCCGGCCTGAAACAGTTCACACATCAGGACGGCTTCCACGCCGGCATCTGGCATCGCGGGCAGCTTGCCGGTGTCATTGGCCTGCACGGCATCCATTGGGGGAACCGCTCCACGTCGATCGGCTACTGGATCGGCGACAGGTTCGAGGGGAAAGGCCTCGTCACAATGGCCACAAAAGCGCTCGTTCACCATTGTTTTGATGAATTGAATCTGGAACGGGTGGAAATCCGTGTTGCAACAGGCAATCCGCGCAGTCAGGCAATCCCGAAACGCCTGGGCTTCACGGAGGAAGGGATTCTCCGGCATGCCGAATACCTGTATGATCACTACGTCGACCATATCGTCTACAGTAAACTGGCGGATGAACATCAGTAATCATGCCAAATCGATCAACAGATTGTCAGACCGATGCAGAAAAGGCCACCCGATAAGGGATGGCCTTTTTCATTCACTCAGTTAAACAGCTGCAAGATCCGGTCAAACCAGTTCTCATCCTCATCCTCTTCCAGCTCGTCATCTTCTTCGTCCGGCAGCTCAATCGCTTCAGTTCTGAGAACAAACTGGACCACACCGACCTGGTCATTTTTGTCTGACACGAAGGACACCGGCTCATAATCGGATTTATCATACTCTGCCATCATCTGATCCACTTCATCTTGAATCTGTTCCGGCAAATCTGTCGTATTGTTCCTCAGCTCTGCTGTACCTTCCGTCAAGTCGGATGTTCCCTCACCAAGCTCCGATGTCCCTGAGGTCACCTCATCCACACCGCTGTCGATTTCACTGTAATGGTCAGCCAGGTCTCCGACACCGTCCGTGTAGGATACAAGACCGTGATGGAAGTCCTGGTAGCTCCCGGTTAATTGCGCCACACCTGCCTCGAGCTGTTCAAGCTGCTCAAGGGCCTCGGGGTTCTCCAGTTCCTGCATGGCCGCAGCAATTTCATCGGCCATCTGATCAATTCCATATACAATTTCACCAAGTCCGCCTGTTGCCTCAGCCAACGTTGAGCTCACTGCATCAAAGGCTTCCTGAATTTCACTGTAGGTTGCTTTGACACGCTGTGCAGCCTCATAATTGTCCACCAATTCATCGAGAATTTCCGGATCTTCCACTTCCATATAGAGCGACTTAATCTCCTCTTCAGACAAAGCCCCTTCAGGAATTGCTCCTATGGCCTCATCCAACACCTGTTTGGCTTCACTGTAATTCACATCCAACAGGTCAAGACCACCACTCAGCTCTTCAATCCCCTGAGATAATTCCCCGAGCCCATCGGTCAATTCGGTCAACCCACTCAGATCCGGTGAAAACGAAGCACCGGACAATTCCCGGTTCAGTTCCTTCAGACCATCACGGATTTCTGCGGAACCATGAACCAGACCACCTGAAAACGCGTCAACTTCCTGCATGCCGCTCAAATAATCCGAAGAGCCGTCCGCCAGACTGCGTAACCCATCATTTACATCTCCGACACCGCTGTTCAAATCGCCAACGCCGTCATGGATATCAGCGATGCCGTCGCTCAGATCCCGCAGTTCCCCGGTCATCTCCTCTGTGTCCGGATCTTCCATGGCAAGCGTCATGGGGATCGCTGCAATTTCAATGGCGTTCATTTCAAAGTCATTCACATTTGCGAAGAATTCCATATCCCCATCGGCCTCGGGCATGACCGTATAGGACAACTGCCGTTCCTTCCCTGCGTTTGCAATCGTAGCATCCGGGGCTTCCACGACATTGGCCACCGATGCGTCAAATCCCATGGCTACTTGCAAGGTATAGTTTTCATAAAAAGTCGGATCCATGTCCTGGTTCTCTCTGGTTTCAACCCGGACATGCAGTAACCCCTCTGCTCCCGCAAGATCCTCTGCTTCCACCGCTTCCCCGTCAAGTCGATACGTAATGGCAATGTACCACGGGAGCTCGGCTTCATGCAGATTGCCTTGATAGTAAAACAAGCCTTCATCTGCAACAACCTCTACTTCATCCCTGTCCAAGACGATATCATTCAGGTTGGTCAGATTCGTCACTTCATCGTATGAGCCATAATCTGTCACCTTCCCCGGGGATGTCACGTCAAGCATATTCACCACATACAAATCCGACAACGAACCATTGGCATTCAGATTCCCGTAAATCACTTCTTCTTTGGCAGACTGTTCGCCCTCGATATCCGGATCTGCCGACGTCTCTTCAGGCACATTGCCGCTCGCGAGACCTACATAGGCAGGCGTAACCAGGAGAACCGCAAGCGTCGCCTCTTTCCATCTTTTCATCATCGTTCACCTTCCTTATAAAACTGTGCCTTATACGTCGTTTTCGCCACCAGCTTATCTGTCACCAGCAGAATGGCCGGCAACAGGAACAACACCATGATAAACGCAAGGAGTGCGCCGCGTCCGATTAAGAGTCCGATGGAGCCGATGATCGGATTTGTCGACGTTAAAAACAGAATGAACCCGACACTCGAGAGAATGGCGGCTGAAATGGAAATCGAGAACGTTTTCCCGTTCAGCGTATCCGTTATCGCTTCTTTCGCCGTCATCCGTTTGCGGTTTTTCATATAATTTTCCGTAAAGAGAATGGCGTAATCCACCGTCGCAGCGAGCTGTACCGTGCCAACGACCAGGTACCCGATGTACACCAGGGAGGTATCCGTGATGTAAGGCACGGCCAGGTTGATCCACACGGATGACTGAATCGTCAAAAGCAGGATCACCGGGAGCATGAACGACCGGAAGGTAATCATAATCACCAGACCGATAGCCACCACGGTCATAATATTCACGACCCGGTTATCATCAAGAATAATGTTTTTGATATCGTACAAGGATACACTCTCACCCAATGCGTGAAAATCATCCCCATAATACGATGAAGCCACTTCTTTCACTTCTTCCACCACGGCAAAGGCCCTGTCCCCTTCGGATGCTGTGTCCGTATAGAGGATCACCTGACTGTAATTCTCCGACAAAAAGGCTTCTGTAATGGATTCATCCAGGTGCTCCTGCGGAATCATCGAACCGATCATTTCGTTATAGGACATGATACTGTCCACTGCAGGAATCGAAGACAGTTCCTGTTCCATTGCCAGTTCCCTCGGGACATCCCCTTCCGGGACCAGAAGCAGGATCGGTGTTGTCTGTCCGAACACCTCATCCACAGCCTGTTCATCTGTTCCGAGCCGGGTATCTTCCGGTTGCTCCCCGATGCCATAGATAAAGCTCGTTTCCTGCTGGGCAAGGTAAGCCGGCACAATCAGAATCAGCACAATGCCAATCGAGATAAACCGAAGTTTCAACACCCGTCTGCCGATATTGCGAAACTGCGGGAACATTGGTTTATGCTGGGTCTTATCAATCCACTTGAACAGCCATACCGTCAGGGCAGGTAAAAAGACCACGACACTGATGAAACTGAGAGCGATCCCTTTGACGAGGTTCAAACCGAGATCCGCACCAATTTCAAATTCCATCAGTGCAAGCGCCATAAAACCGAAGAACGTTGTTGCCGCACTGGCTGCAATCGCCGGAAACGATTGTCGCACGGCCTTTTGCATCGCGATCTTCGGGTCCTGATGAATCTTCCGCTGGTCACTGAAACTGTGCAGCAGGAAAATGGCATAATCCAGTGCCACCGCCAGTTGTAAGATCGGGGCCACCGAATTGGTCACAAAGGATACTTCCCCGATGAACAGATTGGAACCGAGATTGATCAGTACCGACACCCCGATCGCCGTCAAAAAGAACAGTGGTTCCACCCAGGACGTCGTCGACAGTGTCAGAATAATGATGATGATCGGTACGAGTAACAGGGCGGCGAACAGCGTCTCCGTGAAGGCCATTTCCTGGGAGACAGCCGTATCCACAGCGTCTCCTGTCAGGGCATTCTCTTCCCCAATTAACTCGTACACATCATCGGTGACCTCAAGCTCTTCCCCTTCCTGAACGATAAAGGTGAACATCGCATGTTCGTCTTTGTAGTACGTTTCGAGCATGCCCTCATCAACCAGCTCCAGAGGCATCCTCAGATCCACCATGTCGTCAAGCCAGGTCACATCAGACACACCAGGGATGGCTTCAAGCTCTTCTTTATACACCAACGCTTCCTGAACAGAAACATCTTTGATCATCACGTTGGCGTTTTCCATCGGAGTTCCGTATTCTTCTTCAAGAACATCCACCGCCACCATCGACGGGGAATCCTCCGGCAAGTAATCATTGATATTATAGTTCACTGTGACAAAGGGAATCGCAGCCGCACTGACAATCGTCAGCACAGCGAAAATAAAGACCACGGTTTTATGGTAATGGGTAATCCATTCAGCAAATTTCTGCACGTTCAGCACTCCTGTCCTTCTATTGCCTTTACATTATATCGACACCGTGTTTGATAATCAACAAACAGTTCGCTATACTGTGTTAGATAACCGACATTACTATCAATCATGTTGGATTACGAAAGGGTGAATGTTTATGGCCGCTAAAATGGACCGCCGTGTGAAATACACCTTGGAGGTCATTGAGTCCAGTTTCCTGGAACTGATGCAGCAAAAACCGCTTTCACACATTACGGTCAAAGAGCTTTGCCAAAAAGCTGACATCAACCGCTCCACATTTTATGCCCACTACGAGGATCTCTCGGCCCTCCTGAATGCGATTCAAGACCGGATCATTTACGATGCGGAAGAAATGCTGAATACCTATGACTATACGCAAGACACCGAAGCACTTGTGATGACGACGCGCCTCATGACGTATCTCAGTGACAATCAGCGCAACAGCCAGACCCTGTTCAGCGATCACGGCGATACGGTATTTCAGCGGAAGCTGATTACGATGGCCCACCGTCATCTGATCCAATCCTTCACCGCAGATCCCGCCATTCATGAGGACCGTCATGTGGATTACCTCAGCACCTTCATTACACAGGGAAGCATTGCGATGATTCAGCACTGGCTGCAAAAAGGCATGAAAGAAACCCCGGAAGAGATCGCTGTGATTATTACCCGGATTGCGAAAGCCGGAATCGATGACCTGATGAATCAGTGATGTTTCCAGCAGCAAGGTCATCAGATGTCAGACTTGATAAACCGTTTCCATTCGGCTATACTATAGGGAAGAGCCCGATCATTGGCAAACTCGAAACGAGGCGAGAACCATGGACAAAGAAACCTTGATGCAACTAGCCCGCGAAGTAAAACAAAATGCGTATGTACCTTATTCGAAATTTCACGTCGGTGCAGCATTTCTCATGAAAGATGGCCAGACCGTTACCGGCGTAAATGTGGAAAACGTATCATTTGGTGCCACAAACTGCGCTGAACGAACAGCGATGTTCACTGCAATGGCTGCCGGGTACCAAAAAGGCGACTTTGATTCCGTTGCCGTTGCCGGCGATACCGAAGATTTCCTTCCCCCCTGTGCAATTTGCCGGCAGGTCATGGCGGAACTTTGCGAGCCGGATATGCAGATCCACCTGACCAACGCCAAAGGCGAAATCGCCACGTACACATTGAGAGAGATTTTACCTCTCGCTTTTACCGACCTCGACATGTAATACCGGGAAACGGCATCCACGACAAATGTGGATGTCGTTTTTTCGTCGTTGTGGTAGAATCAACGGGTATGACAGCCAGCAGAACAGGAGTGAATTTACGTGAATAAAAAAGACATTGCCCATATCAAAAAGCAGTTCAAACCGAACAATGACCTGATGACGATTTCGGAGATTTTCAACGTGTATATTATGAAAGAGTCCAGCGAGATCTACCACGCAGAGGTTCTGCCCTTCGACCTGCTCGAAGAAGAACAAAAAGAATTATTCCTCGCCAACTTCAAAAAAGTGCTGACCGGCCAGCTCGACGAGAAGCTGTTCGAATTAAAATTCGACCGTGAAGCCGATAACAGCAGCCAGCTCATCCTTCACCAGGGCCTCCTGACCGACAGCACCGATAACTGGACCGATGAAATGCTGAAACTCGTCCATAAAATGCTTCATGACAAAATGTATGACATGGATATCGTCATCACCTTCATCCGTGGCACTTATATGAAGCCGGTCAAACAGACTGCAGATCTCACCTCTGAAGAGAGTGACCGGGACACGGTCTATTCCCACGGCTTTATCCTCTGCAGCATCAACAAGACCGAGGATCCGAAAAAAGAACTCCTTTTCGATTACATCGAGAAGGAATTCAAATACAATATTGTCGTGGATCCTGTGATCAACCTGAAAGCACCGATCTCCGGCTTTCTCTTCCCATGCTTCAATGACGGCGCTGCGGACGTGAATCATGTCCTCTACGCTGCAGGCAAGGCCCATGAACCGAACTATCCATTTATCGAAGACGTCTTAAACGCCGAGGAAGTGACGACGGCACAGGAGGACAAAATCATCTTCGAAGAAATTGTGAAGAGTGCCGTAGGTGAACCGATGAATACGACATCACTCTCCAATGTGTACAGTGAAATTCACCGGGTCGTCGAAGAGAACGAAGAAGACGATGCCCCCCGGCTTGACAGCAAGGATGTGGAAGAGGTGCTGAAAGTGAGCGGCTTTTCCGACGTGGACAGCGAAAAAGTGGAAGCCGCGTTCGAATCCATTGTCGACGATAAGAACTACGACTTCAAAGCAACGAGCGTCATGCCGAAATACCAGTCCAAGTCCATCAAAATCAAAACGAAGGCTGCGGACATTTCCATCAGTCCTGAAGATCTTCGCCATGTGCGTCAGGTGGATATCGACGGTCGGATCTACCTTATGGTGGAAGTGCCGGAAGCGACGATGATTGAAGGTTTTGAAATGATCCCCGAGGCCTTGTTTACAAAAATCGATCCGGATGAGGACCAATGACACGCTCACCTTTTCACATTATGGTGTATAATAAAAGTAATCACATATAAAAGGAGCGATTCACTATGGCAAAAGCGACGTTTAAAGCCACTACACAGCTTCATGAAGGCACGAAGGTAACAGCACGTTCACGGAATTTCGAACTGACCATCGATGAACCCGAATACCTGGGCGGAACGGATACCGGTATGAATCCGGTGGAAGCTGTTCTTTGTGCCCTTGGCGCTTGCCAGGCCATTGTTGCACGCGTTTACGCATCGCAGTTTGACATTACGTTCAGTGACCTGTGGCTCGATGTGGAAGGGGATCTCGATCCAGACGGTTTCATGAACAAATCCGATGTGAGACCAGGGTATTCGGAAATCCGCTACACGATGCATATCAAGACCGATGCCCCGAAAGACAAAGTGGATGAATTTGTCCGTTTTGTTGAATCGAAATGTCCTGTAGGTGATTCATTGGAAAACAACGTGAAAATGAAACTCAGCGAAGTTGTAATCGAAAAATAATCATATGCATGTTAAACCGGGCAGCTTCTTGCCCGGTTTTTTGTTGGCATTCAAAATCGCATACCTCTTTCTCAATTGCGTTTAAAACTATACCACAATTGAGAATAAAGAACGATCGCAAACGCTTCCAACATCAATCATGTCGCATTAACACTACTTTCGTGTTGCCTTCCAAATGGATTGCACCATGAAAATCCTTTAAATTATTAATAATTATTATTGTGAAATGATTGACAAACAATGCTTTTTATATAATAATGATCTCTGGTTAAGAATTCTTCTAAACAGAATTCACAACAAAAAATAAACGTACACCATTTACAGGAGGATGATTGATGATGTCTATGATCGGAACAGAAGTTCAACCATTTACAGCACAAGCTTACAAGAACGGGGATTTTATCGAAGTAACTGAAAACTCATTCAAAGGACAGTGGACCGTACTTTGCTTCTACCCGGCAGACTTTACATTCGTTTGCCCGACAGAACTTGCGGACCTGCAAAACGAATATGAAACGCTGAAAAATCTGGGCGTTGAGGTATTTTCCGCGTCAACAGACACGCACTTCACACATAAAGGCTGGCACGACAGCTCTGAAACCATCGGGAAAATTGAGTACGGTATGATCGGCGATCCTTCCCAGGCACTCTCCCGCCAGTTTGACGTATTAAATGAAGAATCCGGACTTGCAGACCGCGGTACATTTATCATTGACCCGGACGGCGTGGTTCAGGCTGCTGAAATCAACGCAGAGGGCATCGGCCGTGATGCAAGCACACTGGTAAACAAGATCAAAGCTGCGCAATATGTTCGAAACAACCCAGGTGAGGTCTGCCCGGCAAAATGGGAAGAAGGCGAAGAAACGTTAACCCCAAGTCTTGATCTTGTCGGCAAAATCTAAACAGAGGAGGCGTCACGGATATGGCACTCGACACATCGATTAAGCAACAGCTCAACCAATACCTTGAACTCATCGAGCGTGATCTGACACTGAAACTGGATGCCGGATCAGACGAGGCTTCAAGAAAACTGTCAGACTTCGTCCATGAAGTGGCCGGGATGACCCCCCGCATTCACGTGGAGACAGCTTCTCTGTCACGGACACCAAGCTTTTCTGTGAACCGTCGTGGAGAAGATTCCGGAGTGGCTTTTGCCGGCATCCCGCTGGGACATGAATTCACTTCCTTCGTCCTTGCTGTATTGCAAGTCAGTGGACGGGCACCCAAGGTCGACGAGGATACCCTGACGCAAATGAAGCATCTCGAAGGTACCTTCTCGTTTGAAACGTACGTCAGCTTAAGCTGTCAGAACTGTCCCGAAGTGGTTCAGGCACTGAATATGCTGAGTGCTGTAAATCCGGGTGTATCCAATACCATGATCGACGGCGCGGTATTCAAACAGGAAGTGGAAGACCGTGATGTCATGGCTGTCCCTGCTGTTTATTTGAACGGTGAATTTTTCGGTGGCGGACGGATGACGATCGAAGACATTTTCTCGAAACTCGGACAGGGAACAGATGCCAAAGCCCTCAATGAAAAAGATCCGTTTGACGTACTCGTTGTGGGCGGTGGCCCTGCCGGAGCCAGTGCTGCCATCTACGCAGCCCGAAAAGGAATCCGCACCGGGATTGTTGCAGAACGCTTCGGCGGCCAGGTTCAGGACACATTAAGCATTGAGAACTTCATCAGCACCAAAAAGACAGAAGGACCAAAGCTCGTTGCAAGCCTTGAAGAACATGTACGGGACTATGAAGTCGATATTATGAAAAGCCAAAAGGTTCAATCCCTTGAAAAAAAGGATCGCTTTGAACTCACCTTGGAAAATGGCGCAACATTAACCAGTAAAAGTGTTATTCTCGCTACCGGTGCGCGCTGGCGGAATGTCGGCGTTCCTGGTGAAGAGGAATTCAGGAATAATGGCGTTGCTTATTGCCCGCACTGCGACGGTCCCCTGTTTGAAGGAAAGGACACGGCCGTTATTGGCGGCGGGAATTCCGGTGTGGAAGCGGCCATTGACCTGGCAGGGATCGTGAATCATGTCTACCTGCTTGAATTCTTGCCTGAACTCAAGGCGGATGAAGTACTCCAGAAGAAACTGCACAGCCTGGACAATGTCACTGTCATTACAAATGCAAAAACAACCGAAATCACCGGTGATAACAAAGTAAACGGTTTATCGTATCAGGACCGGGTAACGGATGAGGAGAAGCATATTCCTCTTGAAGGCGTGTTCGTTCAGATCGGACTGGTTCCGAACACCGACTGGCTGGATGATTCGGTCGAAAAAACCCGCATGGGTGAAATCGTCGTCAATCAGCATGGCCAGTCCAGTATGCCTGGCTTGTTCGCAGCCGGAGACTGCACCAATTCCCCATATAAACAGATCATCATTTCCATGGGGAGCGGTGCCACGGCCTCATTGGGCGCTTTCGATTACCTGATTCGTGCACAGGAACCCGCTCTGACCGTTTCATCATGAGCTGACTGATACAATAAACAGGACTGCACCTCATTTGAGGCTGCAGTCCTGTTTTCACTGTATTCATGTTATACTGATGACAGATATTTTACATACGTTCGAAAGGGTGAAACCTTCATGGGTAAAGAAGCCATCAAACTGTTGCTGATTTTCTTCGGTGTATTTTTCGTGACCTTATTTCTCTTCGCTGTTTTACCAAGCTTGCTGCTATGATGTTTACCGCAGGGTCGTCAGCCATTCTATTGTTATGTCAACGATCTCCACGACTGCATCCTCATGCGTCACGCCCGCTTCCCCGTCACCTCGTTGAGGTCCATAATCACCAAATGATGCATGGTTGCCTGCTATGATTTCCTCTTCCAAAGCTCCGGCAGACAAATACCCGAGTCCTTCCCGGTAACTGTCCTGACTCATGACTTCATCATTTTGTGCCGTAATCAATAAAACCGATAAATCTGTTTCATCCAGCCGTCCGCCTTCATCCGGGTATGCCCCGTGAAAGAACACCCCTGCCAAGCGCTCAGCATGCTCTTGTGCGAAACGGCTTGCCATCGCACCACCGAGAGAGTGCCCACCGATGACAACCGGAGCTTCTCCAACTGATTCCAGGACCCCTTCAGCTCTTGATGAGCCGAGCACAGCCAAATTTAAGGGCATGGGTATAATCCAGACATCCACACCCGCTTCTGCCATTGCTTCACCGAAATAGCTGTAAGCTTCTTCCTCAACCAAACCCCCTGGATAATAGATCAAGTGTGCCAATGGTTCTTCATCAGGTATAAAACGGATCGCATCATGGACAGACGCCTCCATCACAGCACTTTCTTCCAGCGCAGCTTTAGCGGCATCTCCTGCAGGATAAGGCCGTAAGATGAACCAGACGATTGCGATCACCGCAAGAATAATTCCCAGCAGTATTTTCCACTTATTCTCCCAAATTACTGCCATTCTATCTTTCCTTCCTCAGCAGATCCCTGCTTCTGTCACAATTTTAACACGTCAGCGGTCCAAACAGTTCGATTTTTGCTTTTCAATCTTAAAGAAAGAGGGTAAGGAAAAAATTAGTGAGGATTTTTTAAACCGGAGGTGGTCTTATTCACAAACATTCTCAGTGAAAGCGATGTATTATCGTCATTTGTAAAAAAGAGCAGTTCTGTCGCCCTGAAAGGACGAATGGTATGAATCCATTGATATCAGTGCAGGGAGGGATTCAGCACACAACATACTACATACTTCATAACAGCATATCCCTTTCTTTTTCCGTTTCAGTTTAATATAATTACAAATAGAGATTGATTACAGTCGGATTTTCAATTCGATTGCTTAAGTTAAAGATCTTATTTTTTCAGAACAGGGAGGAGATTTACAGATGGATGAACAAAAGAAAATGAACGAACAGCAAGGTATGTGTCCGGTGATGCACGGTGGAGCAACGAGCCCGACACGAGGTGGCACAGCGAACCAGGAATGGTGGCCAAATCAGCTGAACGTCAGCATTTTACACCAGCACGACAAAAAAACGAACCCGTTCGATGAGGACTTTAACTACAAAGAAGCATTCAACCAAATGGATTACTATGCCATGAAAGAAGATCTGAAAGAATTAATGAAGACAAGTCAGGACTGGTGGCCTGCAGATTACGGGCACTACGGACCGTTCTTTATCCGCATGTCATGGCATGCCGCAGGTACGTACCGTACAGGCGACGGCCGCGGGGGCGGCGGAACCGGCGCACAGCGTTTCGCACCGCTCAACAGCTGGCCGGATAACGCCAACCTGGACAAAGCACGACGACTCCTCTGGCCAATCAAGCAAAAATACGGAAATAAACTCTCGTGGGCAGACTTAATTATCCTTGCAGGTAATGTTGCACTGGAAGATATGGGTCTGAAAACATTCGGTTTCGGTGGCGGACGTGAAGACATCTGGCATCCGGAAGAAGATATTTATTGGGGATCTGAAGATGAGTGGTTAGGTGACAACCGTTATGCGGGAAGCCGTCAGGATCTTGAGAATCCACTGGCTGCTGTTCAGATGGGCCTCATTTACGTCAATCCGGAAGGACCAAACGGCGAGCCGGATCCGAAGAAGAGCGGTGAGGACATCCGCGAAACCTTTAAACGGATGGGCATGAACGATGAAGAAACCGTCGCACTGACAGCCGGTGGACACACCTTCGGTAAGTCACACGGCGCAGGCGATGCAGCTCACGTCGGTCCTGAACCGGAAGCGGCCCCGGCAGAAGAAATGGGTCTTGGATGGAAGAGCGACTTCCGCTCCGGCAAAGGTTCTGACACCATTACCAGTGGAATTGAAGGCGCCTGGACGCCAACACCGACCAAGTGGGACAACACCTACTTTGAACTGCTGCTTGGCTATGAGTGGGAACTGATCAAGAGCCCTGCAGGCGCATACCAGTGGAAAGCGGTGGATGTGAAAGAAGACCACCTCGCACCGGATGCTGAAAATGCAGACAAGAAAGTGCCAACGATGATGACAACGGCAGACATGGCCATGAAAATGGACCCTGAATACAGAAAAATTTCCGAACGCTTTTATAAGAATCCGGATGAACTGGCAGACGTCTTTGCAAAAGCCTGGTTCAAGCTTCTTCACCGAGATATGGGACCGAAAGACCGTTACCTCGGACCAGAAGTACCGGAAGAAGACCTTATCTGGCAGGATCCGGTTCCTAGAGGGAATTACGACCTGACAGAAGCAGATGTTGACGCATTAAAAAAGGACATTTTGAATTCCGGTCTCTCAACCAGTGAACTGGTGAAAACCGCCTGGGGATCTGCCGTCACATTCCGTAATTCAGACTATCGCGGGGGCGCAAATGGCGCACGCATCCGCCTCGAGCCTCAGAAGAACTGGGAAGTCAACGAACCGGAATTGCTCGAAAAAGTACTGAAAACCCTTGAAGATGTTCAGGCTAAATCGTCCAAAGACGTGAGCATTGCAGACTTGATCGTACTTGGCGGTACAGCTGCAGTAGAAAAAGCTGCCAAAGACGCCGGCGTTGATGTGAAAGTACCATTCTCTCCAGGTCGCGGTGATGCATCGCAGGAGCAGACCGAAGTGGAAGGCATGGAAGTTCTCGAGCCGATCGCAGATGGTTTCCGCAACTACCTGAAGAAAGAATATGCCGTCAGTGCTGAAGAACTTCTCGTGGACAAGGCGCAGCTTCTTGGCCTCTCCGCTACTGAAATGACCGCGCTCATGGGCGGCATGCGTTCCCTCGGTGCAAACTATCAGGACACGGACCTCGGTATCTTCACCGACAAGCCGGATGAGCTGAACACCGACTGGTTCAGAAATCTCGTCGATATGAACATCGAGTGGAAGCCGGTTGATCACTATGTATACGAAGGTCATGACCGCAAAACCGGCGAAGCGGTGCGTAAAGCATCACGCGTGGATCTCGCATTCGGTTCAAACTCCATGCTTCGTGCACTCGTTGAAGTCTATGCACAAGACGATAACAAAGAGAAATTCGTGAAGGATTTCGTCAATGCATGGGTCAAAGTGATGGACAACGATCGTTTCGATCTGAAATAAGAACCATGAACACTAAAAGGCTGCCCGGACTTCCGGGCAGCCTTTTGTATTGATTCGTCTCTATTGAATAAACAGTGCATAGATCAGATAACCGGTCAGGAGCACCAGAATCAAGATACCGATACCCTTTGCCCCGAGAGCATTAACGAGATCCACCAGTCCACCGGATCCTGCTCTGTCAGCTCCATCCCTGAGTCCGCCACCTGGGTTATCCTGAAGTTCCTTTTGTCGTTGCCGTTCCTGGCGGTCATGATTCGATTGCTGTTTTGTCATCGCTGCATCATCTCCTAAGTGCCCTGCCTTCACTTCTCTTTTCGTTCTTGCTCTCTCAGGGGGCAGGGTATTCATTTGCCTTGCCAGTTCCTCTTGCATCTTCTTCTGTCTGATTGCTTTTGATTGTTCTTTATCACTCTCATGTCCCGATTCTTGATCTTTTTGATTTTGCTTTCCCTCGTCACAGGTCACTGTAAGGCCAGATCTCAAAAATGCTGTTTGCTCCCTCATAAAATCGGGGTCTCCATCAACCTCTGCCAACACCTGTTTCAGATCGTCCAGCCAACTGGAAAACATTTCTGCATTTGAACTTGTCTTCGCAATATCTTCCACATCAGAAACATCCGTTCGATTCATTTCTTCTTGAATCAGTTCCCAGAGGATCAGCCACACTTCTGCAGCTTCGCGCTTCTTCCCCTGCTTATAAAGGGTATAGCCATCCTTCATCAGTTCGTTGACTGTCTCCTGATTCAGACCTCCGGCCATAAGCACGCCCCCCTTATATATATGTAGATAGCTTGAATCATCATGATAACATTGCAATCCATATTTTTCAAAATTCGTACATATCTGAACATCTGTGTCTGTAAACCAAACAGATCCACTCCCCCTTTCCAGACACCGATTTTTCGACAAAATTCGCTTTTGTCCGTAGCAGTTATGTCAGGAATGTCAACAATGCCTTTGACGAATTCGCACTAAGATTGCGTTGTATAAGGCTTGGGAGCGCTCTATTATGAGAAGTAAGAACAAAACATACTATTCACAAGGAGGAACACACACATGGCGCAAGAAAAAAGTAGTTTGAGAGTCAAAGTACAGCGTTTTGGAAATTTTTTAAGCAGCATGATTATGCCGAACATCGGTGCATTCATTGCATGGGGACTGATTACTGCACTCTTTATTCCAGATGGCTGGTGGCCGAACGAAAGCTTTGCTGAACTTGTCGGACCAATGATCACGTATATGTTACCACTCTTAATCGGTTATACTGGAGGTAAACTGGTCCACGATACCCGAGGTGGGGTCGTCGGTGCCGTCGCCACGATGGGTGTCATCGTCGGCGCTGAAGTGCCAATGTTTATCGGAGCCATGATTATGGGGCCATTGGGCGGTTTTGTCATCAAGAAGATGGACCAATCCGTCGAAGGTAAAATCAAGCCCGGTTTTGAAATGCTCGTCAACAACTTCTCCGCCGGAATCTTCGGTGGTGCACTGGCCCTCTTCGGTCTGATGGGAATCGGTCCGATCGTAACCATATTCAGTCAGGCAATGGGTGCAGGAGTCGAGGCCGTTGTTGATGCAGGCCTTCTGCCACTTGCAAGTATTCTGATTGAACCCGCAAAAATTCTTTTCTTGAACAACGCAATCAACCACGGGGTATTGACACCTCTGGGACTCGAACAGGCATCAGAAGCAGGACGATCCATTCTGTTCCTGCTCGAAACCAACCCGGGACCGGGACTTGGCGTCCTGTTAGCCTTCATGTTCTTTGGAAAGGGCATGGCGAAACGTTCAGCACCAGGCGCTGTCATCATTCATTTCTTCGGGGGGATTCATGAGATTTACTTCCCGTATGTACTCATGAAGCCACAACTCCTCGCAGCCGTGATTCTCGGTGGTATGGGCGGTATTTTCACCTTTAATCTTCTCGGCGCAGGTTTGCCGGCGAGTCCGGCACCAGGAAGCATCATTGCTTATATGCTGTTAACGCAGCAAGGCTATTACATTCCTGTACTCAGCGGTGTTGTCGTTGCAACAGCCATATCCTTTACAGTCGCTGCACTGATTCTTAAGACCAGTAAAGACATTGATGAAGACTTGACTGAAGCAACTTCAAAAATGGAAGACATGAAAGGTAAGAAAAGTTCCGTATCTGCTAGTCTTTCCGGAGAAAAAACAAAAGCAAGCGAATTCAATTTTGCCAACGTCGAAAAAATCGTCTTTGCCTGCGACGCAGGAATGGGATCGAGTGCGATGGGCGCTTCCATCATGCGTGACAAAGTGAAAAAAGCCGGGTTGGAAGTGGAAGTGAAGAACTTCTCCATCAGCAACATCCCGGAAGACACAGACGTCGTTATCACCCATAAAGATCTGACACCTAGTGCAAAAGATAAAATACCGGGCGCTTATCATGTTTCTGTTGAGAACTTCATGAACAGCCCTGAGTATGACAAGCTCGTCAATGACCTGAAAAAAGAATAGGTCTAACCTACGCAACACACTGGAGTGATCAAGCATGTACGTTTCAGCCAGAGACCGATTCATCCTTGAACAGCTCATTCAGCATCCTGAGGGCGTGACGATCCGCGAGATCGCTCACTCCCTGCAGGTCAGTGAACGCACAATTCACAGAGATCTGGCGAGTTTCGATTCGCTGCTTCATCCTTACGAGCTGATTTTGGAAAAAATCACAAGCAAAGGCATTTTCTTAAAAGGTTCCACTGAACAACTGAATCAATTCAAAGAAGACCTGCAATCTGCCGGCCATTTTGATTTTCTGCCGGAACAGCGGCAGGTGATCATCATTTGTAAACTCCTTGAATCCATCGATGGCATGAAGCTCCAATCTCTTGCCACCGATTTAAACGTCACCGTCGCCACCATCAGCAGTGACCTTGAGAAAACAGCCACCTGGTTACAATATTATGGACTCAGCCTTGAAAAACGCCGGGGATTCGGTATCCGACTCCTCGGCGATGAGTCTTCCAAACGAAAAGCCATCAGCGGCCTGTTAGCGGAAAACTTCAACGAAACTGAAATACTCCAGTATGTCCGCCGGCAGTTGCCCGAACCGGACACGACCATCAGCGAATCCATTTCCGGACAGCTTTTGGGCTTCATCGACCCAGACAAATTGAAACAGGTGGAACAGGCCGTACTGACGACGATCCGTTCCATTGACTATCCGCTCGCTGATTCAGCGTATATCGCCCTTGTTGTTCACTTGACACTGGCCATCGAACGGATATCAAAAGGTGAGAACATCTCCATGAATCAGAAACTGTCAAACCACCTCGCACAGAAAAAAGAATTCACCTTGGCAAAAACGTTGGCAAATCAGTTGGAAACGTCCTTTTCTATCACGATTCCTGAAGCCGAAGTCGGGTATATCACGATGCACTTACGTGGCGCAAAACTCCGTCAGGATAATCAGAGCCTGTTTTCTGAAGACCATTTCGACACTGCCTTTGTTGCCAGACAGCTGATTGAGGAAGTAGGCAAGCGGACAGGAACGGACCTGTCCGGCGACACTTCCCTGTATCAGGGACTCGCCGCCCATCTCGATCCCGCTTTATACCGGGTAAAACAGGGGATGAAGATTCATAATCCCCTATTGGAAAAAATCAAAAGTAATTATGAGTCTCTGTTCACATTGATCAAGGAATCCTTCAGCGAAGTGACAGACCTGGAGATCCCTGATGCGGAAATCGGCTTTCTCGTTTTGCATTTCGGCTCTTCTATGGAACGCGAAGTAAACCGGCGAAATCATGAAGCCATTGTCATCTGTTCCAGTGGGATCGGTTCATCGAAAATGATCGCAACGAGACTTCGAAATGAATTTCCCAACATCAAAACCGTAACGAACCGTTCGCTGTTTGATTTGAACGAAATCCCCGCGACAGAACTTGATCTCGTGATTTCCACCATTCCTCTCATTGGGCACGACATCGATTATGTACAGGTTAATCCGTTTTTAACGGCCGAGGATATTCGTAAAATTGAAGATTATATCGAGCGACAGGAACACCGTCAGGGGGTAGATGACGATAAAGAACGCCTCGCTCAGGAAACAGCGTTACCTGACAAGCCTCCAGAACGGGTGATGGATCAGCTGGCTGCCATGGACCGCGCTCTGAGAACAACACTGCACATCCTGAGACAATTCAGCATGTACAGGCAAACCACAGGAAACACCATTCCTGAAGCGCTCCATGAACTGGCTCTGTATCTGTATGATGAAGATCTCATCGAGAATCCTGCGGCCGTCACCGAAAAACTCGAACAGCGGGCAGCCCTTTCCGGCGTCGGGATCCCCGGAACAAAAACAGCTTTGTATCACGCAAGATCCCAGGAGGTCAATCAGCCGTTGTTTCTGGTCCTGGATTTGAACCACTCCCATGAATTAAAGGGCATGCACGATGAAATCATGCCTGTAAACCGGCTCTTGATTATGCTGGCTCCCGAGACCCTGTCCCAGCAGTCTGCGGATATTCTCAGTCATATCAGTGCACTGATCATTGCCAATCAATCAAGTCTGGAACTATTCTCGAACGGTTCAGAACAGGCCATTCATCAGCATCTCAGTGATGAACTGCTTCACTATTATCACGATCATTATTCAAAAGGAGAGACAAAACCATGACGACTCAAGTCATTACCCCGGAAAACATTCGACTGAAAGCAAATGTCGCGGACAAGGAAGCCGCCATCCGCATCGCAGGTGAGATTCTCGTCAATCAAGGCTATGTCCTGCCGGATTACGTGGGAAAAATGTTTGAACGTGAAGAACTCACTTCCACCTTTATGGGGAATTACATTGCCATTCCCCACGGCACGGAAGATGCCAAAGAAAAAGTGCTCGCCTCCGGGATTTCCATTCTCCAGCTGTCAGAGCCGT
The DNA here is from genome assembly GCF_001721685.1 of Salisediminibacterium beveridgei. Classification (GTDB taxonomy): domain Bacteria; phylum Bacillota; class Bacilli; order Bacillales; family Salisediminibacteriaceae; genus Salisediminibacterium; species Salisediminibacterium beveridgei. The sequence continues at coordinate 3,158,280 of NZ_CP012502.1, forward strand.
TGGATTACGGCAACGGAAACATCGTCAAAGTCGTGTTTGGGATCGCCGGTAAAAACAATGAACACTTGGACATTCTATCGAAAATTGCGATTGTCTGTTCCGACGAAGCCAACATCGACAGAATCGTTCACGCCGAAACCGAACAGGATCTGATGGCGATATTTGAAGAGGTGAATGACTGATGAAACAGGCCCTTCACTTCGGCGCAGGAAATATCGGTCGCGGGTTTATCGGCAAAGTTCTCGCTGAATCCGGTTATCACGTCACGTTTGTGGATGTGAACCACGAACTGATTGAGGCGATTCAACGCGATGGAAGCTTCACGGTGTATTATGCCGAGCCCGAAAAACGTCACTTCACGATTCCAAACATCAGTGGCCTGGATTCCAACCTCCAGGATCAGGACGTAGTCGCTGCCATAGCAGATGCGGATCTCGTCACCACTGCCGTCGGTGCACATATCCTCCCTTATATTGCACCACTCATCTCCCGGGGGTTGTCCGCCCGTCTTACTCAACAAGCAGGACCTCTGAATGTGATTGCCTGCGAAAATGCCGTCGGCGGATCAGACCTCCTGAAAGCTGAAGTATACAAGGAGCTTTCAAAAGAGGAGCAGCAAAAAGCTGATGAAATTATTGGCTTTCCAAATGCCGCAGTAGATCGGATTGTCCCGAACCAGCACCAGGAAAACATCCTCGATGTCCTCGTCGAACCATTCTTCGAATGGGTTGTCGATGCTTCCACGTACAAGGGTGAACTCCCTGCTATTAATGATATTCATTTCGTGGAAAAACTTGAAGCGTATATTGAACGAAAACTCTTCACCGTCAATACCGGCCACGCTCTGGCAGCATATACCGGATATCAGGCCAGACTCGATACCGTGCAGGCAGCCATGAAAGATAAACAGGTGCTGCGCGACATTCGTCAGGCACTTGCTGAATCCGGTGACCTCGTTTCTACTAAGCATGGCTTTGACCGGGAAGAGCATGATCAATACATCGAAAAAATACTTTCCCGATTCCAAAATCAGTACATCATTGATGACATTACCCGGGTCGCCCGTCAGCCGATCAAAAAGCTTGGCACTAATGAACGCCTCATCAGTCCGATCCGGCAGCTCCTTGAACTCGACCGGCCTGCAGATGGCCTGATGAAAGGCGCTGCAGCAGCACTTCAGTATGATTATGAAGGGGATGAAGAAGCCAGAGAACTTCAAAAACGCCTTCAGGAGCATGGTCCGGCGAAGACGCTCGCAGGCATTACCGGTCTCGACGAAGCCAGCCCGGTCATTCAAGGCATTGTAAAACAAATGAAGTAATGAGAGACCCCTTCCATCAACGTGGAAGGGGCCTTTCTTAAGATTCGATTGTCTAAAAGGAACACCAGAACGCATAGGTCATCCCCGCAAGAAGCGCCGGATCAATCTCTTCAGGAATATCTGATTCGACCTCTATGACATAGCGGCTGTTCAAGAGAAATCCTTTGGCTTCGGTTGTCCCGATCTTTTGCCCGTTCAGATACAGATCTGCCTTTCGCTGCAAGCCTGCTTCAATACAGACGTCTGTCTGATTTTCCAGATTGGCATCGATCCGGTGCTTTGCGTTTAAACCCTTCGCACTGGTCATTTTCGTCATCTGAACACCGTTTCGTTCGACCGCCCATTCTGAAGCTTCCTGCAAAGCGGCCTTGACCTGAGTAATGGAGAACTGATTCTTCTCCGCGGTAATGTCAATATTGACATCATGACGAAGATCCGTTGAAGCGCGCTGCTTGTGACTGCGAAACCAGCGTTTCATCGAACCTCTTTTCTCATCATTCACATGAATTGCGAGCGTTTTTCCCGTCCCGAATAACGGACGGTCGAACGTGATATGCATTCGGATCCTCCTTACGCATTGCTCTCTCTGTCGAAAAGACTGACCTGGCTCTGATCACTGGTCCTTTTTCGAAGTGACTCCCCAGGCCATTAAACCGAGACCAATCCCGATAAATATACCTTCCCTCACATTCCCTGTATAGAATCCTGTCAGCAAACCGACCAGCACGCCTGCAGGGATCAAATATTTTCTGAAACGAATAGACATAAGATCAGCACTCCTTTTTCCAGTTCGCAGAACCTTCCTCAATTAACAAAGCATCATTTCATTTTTTCTTTTGTTCCTATTTCACTTTTTACGATTCCGGAGGCGCTTTTAACATCTCCCGGGCCATCTCTTCCATGTCAGACAATCCGGATACCGCCGCATATTCCGCTACGGTAATCCCACTTGTGTGATGAAGCGCCACGATATGTTCAGCCATTTTCGGCCATACTCTGCCACCGGCATCCGCGTAGGCAGCCAGCAACCGGTCCAGCCCCTCTCGACCAAAGAGCAGGTAATGGGACAAAAAATCCGTGGAGACGTCCCCCATACCCGCTTCCGTCCAGTCAAGCAGTCCCGTAACCTGGCTGTTTTCATTTACCATGATATGCCCCGGGTGCAGGTCACCGTGATAGAACCCGTTATGAGGGGGCCAAATAGATTTATCATCAAGCCAGGTCTGCCACATATGCCACCGGTCCGGATGAACATGATAGCACTGTTTGACATGCTCCATCCGCTGTCTCATCGAAGCCTGAACATCTTCAGACTTCACCCTTGGCAGATCGATCCCCTGCAAAAGTTGCACCGGTATATTGTGAATCTCTGCCATAACATGTCCGAGGGTTGCATAGTATGCATCCGGCAGAGGATCCTTGTCGATATGCCACACATAGTCCTGCACCTCAAGATCAATCACGGCTGCCGGTTTTCCCTGTAATGCCTGGTAGCCAATTAACTCTTCAGAAAATACCGTCCATACCGGCACTTCAAAATCCGCCTTTGACTGCAAAACATCCAGCACCTGCTTTTCCTGATCCGCTGCACGCATGGAAGATTCCCTTCTCGGTATTCTCAAAATCCAGGTGACGCCATCTTCATCCTTCGCAACAACTGCTTTGAAGTCCACACCCGATTCATTGATTTGAACAGAGTTTTCCTGAAGTTTTACCCCATGCCCCGTGCAGATTCTCATTACTTCTTTGATTTCCACGTAGCTTCACGCCTTCCTTTGAAGCCTTAACTAACCTGAAACATCTGTCATTTCAATCTGTTCTGAGGTCATCTAGTTCAATTGATCTTTGTGTTCCTGACGCATTTTGATGATGATTCGTTCAGTGATGAAGCCTGCAGCAATTCCCATTAAAACAGGTGCAAAAGTGATTTCAAGGCTTCCAGGTCCTATCTGAAACTGGAGCAATTCATTATTTGTCGCATTTCCAAACGCAAAGACAATAACGGCTACAGAAACAGTCGCAACGATCGGCCACAAAATCGGTCTTTTCATAAAGCAGACACCCTTTCATGATTTTGTTGATCCGTTTCAATAACAATCATGACCTTCAAATCCTGTACGATCAATCTTCCATCACCTGATTTATTCGACTGAATGATTCTTTATTACAGAACTGGATTCACCCATATCCTCTCAAGTGTATCACATCCTCAGCGATTAGCTCGTTGAATGCCATCACCCGTCCTTCACATTCAACCCTAAGATTTTGGACAGTCCCACCGCCTGATCTGATGTGACCGTGCATCCCGAGAGCTTATCCAACGAAACCACGAGACTCTCAAACAGACAACTGCTCAGATCGATCCCATTCAGACTCGTCTCCGCAAAATTCACACCGTCCATCGGGCAATTCTTGAATGCGACGTTTTTAAAGGTTGATTCGTTTAAGTCCGCCTGAATCAGTGAGGTGTCATTGAATTCAACTTGCCTGAAATCCGAAAAACCCAGCGCGCTGTAATTGGCCAGACAGCCGTTCATTGTCACATTCCGAAGGGTTGAACCTGACAGATTGGCCCCTGTCAGTTTCGAATTGTTGAACGACACCCGGTGAATGATCGCATCACTGAAATCCGCATTCGACAGATTGCATTGATCGAAAATCACGTCCGTGAGTTCGATGTTGTGAAAATGAACCTGTTCGAAGGAGACCTGTTTGAATATCATCTGATCAAAACGGACCTGATCCGCAGACTGGGAATCCATAAAGTGATCCTTCACTTCACCTGATCGGTAAGCATCTTCATCGTTCAATACTTCTCCAAGCTTCAATCGTGGCAAACCCTGCTTGATCCTGGGCTTTTCAATCTTGACTGCTTTTTTTTTCTCCATCCAAACACACGTCCCTGTCACGCCAGACCTTACGCATCTTAGCGTTTTTATGTTCATTCATTATCTTTTACCAGTACTCCCTCAATTTCCTTCAAGATCTCATAAGCCCCGTTCGATTCATTGGAACAAACCGCAATGGTGAGCTTTTGCTTTGGATAATGAACAGCCCGGAAGTTCACACCAGGATCATGGCCGATAAGCATATGTTTCACAACCTCCTGCTGATTCACTTCCATATACCCGCCATAGCCATAGAATAGATCGTCTTCCACCTTTTCCTGCGGCTGCAATAATGTGTTCTTCATGTTCCCACTTAACAATCGATCATTCATTAACGCATCCCAGAACGTGATCATATCCGTCGCAGTCACAAAGGCACCACCATCGGAAGCGGATTTTACCGGGATGGCATAAATATTTGTTCTCCAGCCGCCATCCGGCTTTTCGATATAACCCAGCGCGACTCTCTCAGGCAACTCATCCATGTGAAAATAACCTGAATTCGTCATGCCGACTTTTCGGAAGATCGACTCTTCGACATAGTCACCAAAAACCTGACCGCTTACCGCTTCAACAACCAGACCTAAAACGATATAGCCTGCATCATTGTAGCTGAAAGCATTGCCTGCTTCCCCTTTCATCGGTAAGTACTGAAACAACGGCAAAAAATCCTGCAAGTTCCGGATCCCATACATGGGCGTCGACGTCCACAGTTCTTCGTAATCGTCCATCACGTCTTCATCAAAATAATCCGGAATCCCTGCTGTATGGGTGAGCAGGTGATGGATCGTCACCTCCTCATCAAAATGTGGAAAGTTGAAGTCCAGACAATCCGTCAACTTCGTATCAAAAGATAATTTTCCTTCCTCAACCAATTGGCAAATCGCCACAGCGGTAAAGATCTTGCATCCTGAAGCGATCCCGAAACGGGTATTGATCTGATTGAAGATCTTCTCGGATTTATTGGCGTACCCATAACTTCCGGATAAATTGATCTCTTCGGACTTTGCGTGAAACGTTCCTGAAAAACAGATGTCCTCTTGCAGTTGGTCGATGGCTTTCTTCACGTCCTGATGCTTCATGATCCATCCTCCATTCACAATTTACGTTTTATTCGCTGTATTTTAGTAAGGCTGAGGAAAACGATCTCCGTAAACATCAGCGCATACATCAATACCAAGTTCCAACCTCATTTTTCCCATCTTCTCCGTTGATCGTATCCAAATTCATGAAATTGCGCAACTTCCAATCATATCCGCTATGTACATTTCACGTTTTTGGAATCAGCATAGTATTCTATGTAAGTACAAAAAAGACAGGGCATTCTGTAAATCAGCCATTACACTGATTCCACAGAAGTCCCTGCCTGTCTCGTAACAGATCCTCACCAAATCATCCGCTTTTCCGATTCTTCTCTTAACCAGTCCCTGAAATCAGGATGAGCAATGGCTATGAGCCGCTCCACTCTTTCCCGAATGGACGTCCCTCTTAATGATGCAATGCCATATTCGGTGACCACATAGTCCACATCATTTCGTGACAGGGAGACAGTGGCCCCTTCTGCCAGACTCGGGACAATTTTCGAAATCGTCTGTCGCTCTTCGCTTCCTGGGACCCTGACGTCTGCGGTTGAGTACAATGCGATAAAGGATTTCCCGTCTTTGGCCATCTGGGCACCGATCGCGGTGTCTGCCTGACCGCCCGTTCCGCTGAATTGCCGGTGTCCAATCGCCTCGGAGCAGCATTGCCCTGTCAGATCAATTTCCAAAGTGGTATTGATGGATACCATCCGATCATTTTTCCCGATCACATATGGATCGTTCACCCATGACCCATTTAAAATCTGGACGCCTGGATTGTCTTCGATGAAATCGTACAGTTTCCTTGTCCCCAACGCAAAGGTCGCAATCATTTTATTGGGCATCAATGTTTTTTTCCGCCCGGTGATGACGCCCGCTTCAAAGAGATCCACCATACCGTCAGTGAACATTTCCGTATGAATCCCTAAATCTTTTTTATCGAAAAGTTGCTGCGTAACGGCGTTTGGAATCCCGCCAATGCCTAATTGAATCGTTGAACCATCTGCAATTTCATCTGCAATGAATTTCCCGATCTGTTCATCTTTCTGATTCGGTTTTGTGGTCGGTAATTCCGGTACGGGATAATCATTTTCCACGATCACATCCACTTCATGAATATGGATCGTTGTATCACCAAACGTACGCGGCATCTGCCGATTGACTTCCAGTATGACAATGTCCGCCTGTTCAGCAACCTTTCGCTCATAGGTTGCACTTAATGACAGTGACAAATAGCCTTGCCGGTCCATCGGTGAAGCCGTGCCGATAAAGACATTCACCGGCCGGTGGTCCATGCGCCGCTCACCCGCTAAATGGAGATGATTCGGAATGAACGACACCATCCGCTCACGATGCATCTTTCGCATCACAGGGGTATAGAACCATCCCTCCATCAGAAATGTGCCTTCATAGGCTGGATCTGAGTAGTAGTTGTAATCAAGCATCGGTAAACAAGTCGAAACGATTACATTTTGTACACGATCCTCAATCTTATGCAGATTGGAAAGTAATCCTTTCGGTTCTGCGGCGGCCAGTGCGGAGACGACGTGATCCTCTGACTTGATATGCGTTAACGCTTCTTCAATTGTCTCTCGTTTTCCTTCGTACAATTTATCATGGGTTTCTTTCATCGTGCCTGCCATCGTACTTTCCTCCTCCGCTTCAATTCAAGATCGATCGTCCCCCCATCGGATGACGTTCGCTGCCCACGCGTACCCAATTCCTGCAGCAATCATGGAGACGACCGTGCCATCCTTCACTTTTCCGTCCTGAACACCCAGATGCAACGATAAAATCTGGTCGATCTGTCCCATGTGACCGTATTGACTTAAATACGTGGTCTGTTCTTCCGTCATCCCCAGTAAACTGAGCATGTACCGGTGCATCGATGCTTTAAAATGCAGCACTGCCAAATAGCCCAGTTCCTCTTTTGTCACACCTGATTTTTCAAAGGCACGGTCGATACACGTCATCCAGTTATCCATGGAAACATCATTCAACCGATTCTTCATATGTTCAGCATCAAAGAGTCGTAATGAATGATACGCTTCATCCAGATTCTCCCGGTTGATCGGTTTCTCCGTGCCGCCAAATTCCACACCTGCATCCCGGGCCATCGAACCATCCGTCATAAAACTCGATTCCAACAGGACATTTCGCTGGTAATCTTTTTGAAGAATGATGGCTCCGCCTCCAGCAGACAGGTTATACATCATCGACATGTTCGGATCCCGGTAATCCACCAGATCACCGTTTCGATAGCCGCCAACGATCATGACGGTTTGAATCTCATCATCAGCAATCATCATATCTTTGGCGATCTTCATCGCTGACACGCACGTGCCACAGCGTTGTTGAACATCGATGGCCCATGCATTCGTTGCGCCGATTTTCTCTTGTATATAGATCGATGAGGTCGTGAGCGGATATTCCTTCCACTCTTCACCAATCCCGATCACCAGGTCAATCGTCTTTGGATCAACCTTCGTCCGCTTAAGGGCATCCAGCCCGGCTTTCACTCCCATTTCCTGGGTCCCGTCACCTCGGCCTGGAACCGGCTTCTCACTGATTCCGAGCTTGGTCCGGATTGCCTCTTCTGTCCAGTTCCCTTCCGTTTTTTCAGCGATATCGCTTGCTGTCATCCGTTCTTCGGGGATGTAAATGCCCGTCCCCACAATGCCGACAATCGCTTTTTCACTCATCGCTATGCCTCCTTACAATCTCTCCCGTCAGTTCACCATGAAGGTTTTTTGCATCACCGCTAAACCTCAAGAGGGTTCAGCGGCGATGCCCTGTTAACGCTTTCAATTCGCACTGAAATGATTAAGCGTCCATGACCTGTTCCATCTTCTCAGACAATTTCACTGGTTTCGTCAGATAAGATACGACAATGAATGTGATGAGAGAAAGCAGCATCGCAAAAGCACCAACGTAAATCCCGTTTGGCAGTTCATACGTTCCAAGAGTCGCCAGGATTTCAAGGATGATACTGACCGAGAGACCGACGATAACGGACGCAATGGCTGCTTCTTTTGTCGCCCTCTTCCAGTTCAAACCGATCCCTAATACAGGCGCCAGAGCCGCTGCAAATGTACCCCAGCCGACAGCACCCAAGAGTGCAATGCCCTGATCACCTAGACTGACAACAACAAACACCGTCACAACTGCGATGATCACCACGGCAATACGGCCAAAGAGCAGTTGCTTCTGATCTGTCAATGTCTTACCGAACGCAAAAGGAATATCACGGACACAAGCAGCTGATGCAATGTTAATAAACGCATCACACGTGGACATGATCGCTGCCGTTACCCCTGCTAAAACAATTCCGGCAAGGAGTGGTGGTGTGAATTCGACTAAAAAGACCAATATCGCATCATCCGGGTTGGCCAGTGGTGCAATTTGTTCGGTCATCACCAGGTAACGCATGACAAGACCCACACCAAAGAACAGTAACCCGCCTAAAATTGCTGGAATGGCTGCCATTAACGGACCCCAACGAAGATTCGATACACCTTTGATCATATACAGTCGCGATACAACGTGCGGTTGACCCACAATCCCGATCGACAGCGCAAAGAACCAGCTCATGGCCAATACCGGACCTGCCAGTCCCCATGGACCGACGAATTCAGGCATCGCGGTGCCCATATCCGTAAACGGCTGTTCTGCAATGGTTTGCGTGATGTTCGTCAAACCGTCTCCCACACTGATTGTCAGGAAGAAGACGATCAGAGAACCTGCTGCCATGATCGTTCCTTGAAATACACTCGTATACGTACCGGCCAGTATCCCGCCTGCCGCAGAATAAATGGTCACGACAATCATCCCGATGATCATCCCGGTTACAACGGTTGTATCAAAAATAAAAGCAATAATCGTACCCAGAGCAAGGACTTGCGTACCCAGGAACACAACGATCCCGACGAGGGTCGCAACAGCTGTCAACCCGCTGGCCGCTTTACTTTGAAAACGATGATAAACAGCATCCGCCACCGTCATCGCACCGGTTGCTTCCGTTAATAAACGCATTCGTTTCCCGAGAATGTACCAGGCCATCGCAAACGAGATGGTTGTTGGGAACGTGAACCAGAGTGCCCCCATCCCTAACGAGTAGGTTAAGCCTGGTCCACCAATAAATAAGAACCCGCTCAATGCCGTAGCAAAAACCGCCATCGAAGCCACAAATATGCCAAGACTTTTCCCGGCAATGAAAAAGTCTGCTGATGTTTTGGTTCGTCTCATCGCCCAAAAGCCAATGGCAAATACACCCGCTAAATAAACTAACGCAACGATAATAATCGTATTCATGATATCCCCCCTCTGTTATGTCTCTTTTCGTAAGTCTGTCACGAATGTCTTAAATTCTTCTTCACTCATACAGTCCGACTCAAAGTAATGACCATACGCATAAGAACCTAAAAAGAATGGCAGTAACCAGACGATATAAACCATAATTGCAGTTGCTGCTGGAAAGCCGCCAATGTAGACAGATGGTTCAGATGCAGTATCCATCAGATTCATGGTCAGAAAGCCACCAATCCAGACAACAAGAACGGACACAAGTGAAAATTTGTACCCTTTTCCGATCCGTCCTTGTCGCAGTGCGCCTAAAAACATCCATGCAAACATCAGCACAGGAAATGCCAAGGCAAACAAGATGCCGGAATCAAGGAACATGGCGATCAACATGAGTACTGCCGTTCCTAACATCAGATGAATCATCTTATCATTCACGTTACATAACCCCTTTCTGTTGTGAATTTATCTTTCACAGTCAATGAATATGCAAGTAGTATGCCAACTTTCTCAATTTTGCAATTTTCAGACATGAAATGCGTTCATACCAGTGCCGGAAAAATTGACATCGTGTTTTCGATTCGTCGTTTGCTAAAAACAATCCGACGGTAGTGTTTGATTATTCGACAGTCTGTTTTTCTCCTTTTTCAAAGAAAAGAGCCGATACAAGTGTACCGGCTAATCCGTGATTTCGTATTTTTCCAGCTTGTCATAAAGGGAAGAGCGGCTGATATCCAACTTCTCCGCTGCTTTTCGTTTGTTTCCGCCGGTCTCCTTCATGACGCTTAAGACCATTTCTTTTTCAGTCTCTTCCATGATGTCTTTTAACGAACCTTGTTTTACTTTTTTGTGTACGTGGTGTCTCGTAATGGAATAAGGCAGGTGAATGGGCAGGATCTCCGTTGACTCAGCCAAGTTCAATGCCCGTTCCAATACGTTTTCCAGTTCACGTACATTTCCCGCCCAATCATAATCTTCTAAAATCGACATCGTACTGGGTGCGATGTCCGGAACGATTTTCCCGAGCTCTTCGGCAACCTTTTCCAACAATTTCTCCGCTAACAGGATCAAATCACCATCCCGCTCACGAAGAGGCGGGATCTCAATTGCCATCACATTCAACCGGTAGAATAAATCTTCCCGAAACGTGCCTTGGACGATCATCGACTCCAGGTTCTGGTTCGTAGCGGCAATCACTCGCACATCCACTTCAACGGTTTTGTTACCACCAACCCGTTCCACTTCCTTCTCCTGCAAAACTCGAAGGAGCTTCACTTGCATGCTCAGCGGCATCTCCCCGATTTCATCAAGGAAGATCGTGCCTTTTTCCGCCAGTTCAAACTTTCCCACTTTACCTCCGCGTTTCGCCCCGGTGAATGCCCCTTCCACATAGCCGAATAATTCGGATTCCAGCAGTTCTGCCGGGATCGCTGCACAGTTAATCTTGACGAACTTTTCATGCGCCCGCTCACTGCCGTTATGAATCGCATGGGCAAATAATTCTTTACCAGTCCCGCTTTCACCCAAAAGCAACACGTTGGAAGTCGTTTCTGCGGATTTTTTGGATAGGTAAAGGGCCTGTTGCATTCGTTCACTCTTACCGATTATACTGTCCCAGGAATACTTTGCACCGCGAATTTCTTTCAGCTGACTTTTGGCTTTTTTCAATTCAGATTCAAGTAATTTATTTTTGCTGATAATATCCCGGAACTCTTGAACATCTTCAAACAAAAGCATCCCGAATCCGTATTGAACTCGTTTTTGCTCATCCAATACAGGAATCCGGTGCACAATCGCCGTTCGACCATTGCTGAATTGATGTTTCCAGGCGATTTCACTTCGCCGTTTTTTAAACACATCAGGAAAGCGGGTTGTCGGATCCACATGCGCAACTTTCTTTCCGATGATATCCTCCCGGTGCTGTCCTAAAAAATCTGCAAACACCTGGTTAATCATGACCACCTTCGTGTCATGGTCTACCAGTATAATAGGTACCGGAATCGGATCAAAAATTTTCTCCATCATGTCGATAAAGTATTCCGAGAAAACCGTTAAATCGTTTTTAAAAGGCTCCATGCAGCACGCTCCATTGAAAATTCAATTTTCTACTATTCTAACATGAGTTTCCATTTTTTTCGATGAAAAATAAAGCGCTTACAATTCGGTGTTCAAAAATCTCCCCAATTCTTATGACTTATATTCTTTTCTTTGCATTCAGGTGTCGGAATTTCATACACATTCCGGAAAACTGGACATCGTTTTATAAAAGAAAGCATTGAAAATCGTGTTCTGGCGAATGAAAACTGCGTTTCCACAATTGGCATCAACATTGCATAAGATGAAGTAAAGGCAGGATTCAAAACAATTGGAGGGATTGCAATGAAGAGATTAGAGAATCACATCACCATTATTACAGGGGCCGGAAGGGGAATCGGAGAAACCACCGCTTTGAAATTTGCTTCTGAAGGAGCAACGGTCGTTGTCGTCGATCTGAACGAGGCCGATATCAATCACGTCGTGGAGTCGATTCAAAAGCTTGAAGGAAAAGCAATCGGGATCCTGTGTAACGTGACTGACCGGGAACAAGTGAACAACCTTATCGAAAAAACGGTGGCCACTTATGGAAGGATCGATTCCGTGATCAACAATGCCGGGATCACGGCAGATTCAACGTTGGTCAAAATGGAAGAGCAGCAGTTTGACTCTGTCATTGATGTGAATTTAAAAGGCGTTTTCAACGTGGGTCAGCGGACAGCTCAAGTCATGAAAGAGCAGAAATCCGGAGTGATCTTAAACGCATCTTCTGTTGTCGGGCTTTACGGCAACTTCGGACAAACAAACTATGCCGCCACCAAATGGGGCGTGATTGGCATGACAAAATCCTGGGCGAAAGAGTTGGGAAAACATCATGTTCGGGTCAACTGCGTTGCACCCGGATTTATTATGACCCCTATGACGGAGAAAATGCCGGATAAAGTTCTGGATATGATGAGCGGGAAATCCCCTCTCGGCAGACTGGGAACGCCGGAAGACATTGCAAATGCCTATGCCTTTCTGGCCTCTTCAGAAGCCTCTTTCATAACCGGAACGGTGTTAAGTGTAGACGGGGGCGTTGTGACGTAAATCGCATTTTCACCAAAGGGGCACCATGACTTCCATTGGTGTCCTTTTTTTGTCAAGATTCCTGTCATATTGATTAGGTTTAACATTCATTATATATGGGCACGTCCAAATAGAGTCCTGTATCCTATCAGAGTAAAAACAAGGAGGCTGCGATGAGCGAAAACTCGAAGTCCAACGGTCTTTATTATTCAGATCCTCAAAATCTGTTCATTGTTCTGATGAGCATCATCACCATTGCGGTAGCAACGATATCTTTTGTTCATTCCGGGTGGCAATTTCTCGTGTTATATATGTTGGGCTGGCTCATCGGCTTTTCCTTATTTCAGGCCAAGTATGGCTTTTCCTCCGTGTATCGGCAAATCGTCGAAGACGGCAATACTGAAATGTTACGAGGTCATATGATTAAACTGATGGTTGCTGTCTCCCTCTTTTCCATGATTCTCTCTGCAAATATGGCTTTATTTGGTGATACGCCTGAAGGCGCCATCGCGCCCATCACGTTCGGGCTCGTCATCGGTTCCTTTTTATTCGGATTTGGTATGGAGTTCGGCAGCGGTCTCGCGCCGGCAGCCATGCGGGAAGCACAAGGAGGCAGAACAGCCTCGTTGTTCACGGTCAGCGGTTTTTTAACGGGGGCAACATTCGGAGCCTATCAGTTTTCCTTTTGGAATACGACACTACCCGCCGGACCGGAAGTTTCGTTAGCTGAAGATACCGGTTTAGGCTATTTAGGCGCGTGGGCTGTTTTTATCTTCTTTTTCTTACTCATCTCAATCGGTTCCTACTACTATAAAAAAAGCACCAGACCACCGAAGCTCACACCCATGCCAAGGGGTACAAGCTGGACTCGAAATATCTTAACGAACTGGCCCATATGGGTGGGAGCGATCATTCTAGCTGTGCTGAACGCGCTGGTCCTCCTCGTTCAAGGCAGTCCATGGAAATTCACAGCCGCTTTTTCCATTTGGGGGTCCAAAATCGCTGATGCCGTCGGGCTTGATCCTGCTTCATGGGGTTATTGGGGCGATCAGGAACCTCTCCCTCATTTGTATGACTCCATCTTCTCTGTTGATTTGAGTGTGCTCAATTTAGGCGTCTTGTCCGGTGCGATCATGACCATGGCCCTTGCAGGCCTGATTCGATTTGGCAAAGTCCCGCCAAGCGTGATGATCATCTCCTTTATTGGGGGAACGATCATGGGCTACGGTGCAACAATCTCATTTGGCGCAAACGTCGGAGCCTACTTCAGCGGCTTAGCATCGATGAGTGTTCACGCAATCATCTGGACGGCGATGGCGGTTACAGGCGTTTTCGCAGCCTATGTTCTTGAAAAGAAATACCGCATCTTGGGCCGCGGGTATAAATCTTAGATACACAGTTATTGCTATATGCAAATTGAATGCAAGATCATTAAAAATAACCTCTTACGGACTCCAGTCCATAAGAGGTTATTTTTGATCACTTCATACTTCTCTATTCCACCGTCACAGACTTCGCGAGGTTTCGTGGCTTATCGACGTCGCAGCCGCGGTGCAGTGCCGCATAGTAAGCGATGAACTGCATCGGGATAACGCTGACGAGCGGGGTGAACAGTTCGTTCACCCGCGGAATGACGATCTTGTCATCCGCTTCGTCAAAGCCTTCCATACTGATCATCAGTGGATTCGCACCCCGGGCAACGACTTCTTTCATGTTCCCGCGGAGGTTCAAATGGACGGATTCCTGCGTAGCCAGTCCGACCACCGGTGTACCTTCTTCAATCAATGCGATGGTGCCGTGCTTCAACTCTCCGCCGGCAAAGCCTTCCGCCTGGATATAGGAGATTTCCTTCAGCTTCAAAGAAGCTTCCATGCAGACGTGATAGTCCATGCCCCGGCCGATATAAAAGCAGTTTGGGGTCACACTGAGATAATCCCGGGCCATTTGTTCGAGCTCGTCTTTCTTCTCCATGAAGATATCCATGGCGTTCGCTGCAATTCCCAGCTGTTGCATCGGATCAAAATCGATTTCAATGCCTTTTGCACGGGCCGTTTCCACAGACAGGATCGCCAAGACTGCAATCTGAGCCGTATAGGCCTTCGTGGAAGCAACGGCAATTTCCGGTCCCGCGTAGGTATGGAGTGTATACTCTGCTTCCCGCGACAGGGTAGACCCTGGTACGTTTGTGATGGTCAGTGTTGTATGACCAAGTTCCTTCACATTGACGAGGACACCACGGGAATCGGCGGTCTCTCCGCTTTGTGAGATAAAGATAAAGAGTGGGTTTTGGCTGAGGATCGGCATGTTGTAGAGAAATTCACTGGCAATATGCGTTTCCACAGGTATATGTGCGATCTTTTCAATCATTTCCTTACCGACAAGGCCGGCATTGAAGCTCGTTCCTGCGGCGATGATATAGATGCGGTCCGCATCCAATACAGCCTGACGGATGTTCTCATCAAGCTTGATGTTTTCGTTCTCGTCTTTGTACTTCGTAATGATATTGCGCATCACAAACGGCTGCTCTTCAATTTCTTTGAGCATGAAGTGTGGATAGGTTCCTTTTTCTATATCCGTAGAGTCGATTTCCGCAATATAAGAATCCCGACTCAGCAAATCGCCTTCTTGATTCTTAATCTGCACGTCATCACGGGTCACAATGACCATCTCGCCGTCCATAATCTCGAGGAATTCATTGGTCACCTGAAGCATGGCCATGGCATCACTGGCAATCACGTTCACATCATCACTGAGGCCAATCAAAAGAGGGCTCTTGTTTTTGCCGACATAAATCGTTTCCGGATTCAACTCATCCAGAAGCGCTGTCGCATAAGAACCTTTCAACAGACCCAACGTTTTTCGAAACGCCTCTTCCGTTGTCATTCCGTCCTCATTCGCAAACTTCTCAATCAGCTGCACAATGATTTCCGTGTCTGTATCACTGACCATCGCCACATCTGCGAGGTATTCACGCTGCACGTACTGGTAGTTCTCAATGACCCCGTTATGAACGAGAGTAAATCGTCCTGAATGACTCTGATGCGGGTGCGCATTGACCTGGCTTGGTGCGCCGTGGGTTGCCCAGCGCGTATGTCCGATACCGACCATTCCGGAATCTGCTTTTTCCATCTTTTCACGAAGCGTTGCGATTCTTCCTTTTTCTTTATACACATGAACCCCGTCGCTGTTGACCAGTGCAATGCCTGCTGAGTCATATCCCCGGTATTCAAGGCGTTCAAGTCCTTTTAATAAAATATCATTTGCTACAGCTGTTCCTGCGTATCCTACGATTCCACACATAGTAATCATTTCCTCCCTGAATTAGTGGGACAGAAATGCACGGGGCACCCCTGCCCCACTCTTGTTTAATTGACTGTTGAAAACAAAACGAAAATCGCTGGTAGTAAGCTGTTATCTGCTTTTCACAGCGATGATGCACTGGTGCAGGACCTCTTGTCGGGAAAGTCGCCTTTCCGTTTTAGGTCATGCTTGTCGGCTGCAGTATCAGCCGGGAGGCATCCGCCGAATGATTCGATGAACCTCCACCTCGTCAACTGTCCTTCTTCAAAAAGCACAGTTCTGGCGCTTTGATTGCTTTTTATGCGACTGTCCTCCTCTCCATCGTTGAATAGCCTAATCATACACCATTTTCAGTCATCTGACCACATGAAAATGAGCGGAAGGGTCATCATCCCGCTCCGCTCATTTTCCCTCAATTTCTGTTATCTGTCAATTCGTTGTTCGTGAATCTTTTGTGTCAAAGATCAATTATGAGAGAGTAAACGTCGCAAGTCTATTCAATGGTACCCAGTTCTTTTTTGACCACGCCGACAATCTGATCAACGATCAATTCGCATTTTTCCGTTGAAGGCGCTTCGGCCATGACCCTGACCAAAGGCTCTGTTCCCGATGGCCGGACGAGTATTCGTCCTTCACCATTCATTTCCTGTTCCACACTCCGGATTTCTTCTGCAATTGCACCGTTCTCCTTGAGGGCATGTTTATCCGCCACCCTGATGTTGACAAGCTTCTGCGGGTAGTGGCTCCATTCACCAGCGAGTTCAGAAAGGGGCTTTCCCGTTGCTTTCATGATCTGAAGCAACTGAATCCCGCTTAAGAGACCGTCGCCCGTTGTGGAGTGCTCCAGGAAGATTATGTGCCCGGATTGCTCACCCCCAAGGGAGTAACCTCCGTTACGCATTTCCTCCATCACATAGCGGTCACCGACTGCTGTCTGCTTCGTTTGAATCCCTGCTTCTTCCAATGCTTTGTAAAAGCCGAGGTTACTCATCACCGTTGAGACAATTGTATTATCAACGAGACGGCCATTGTCATACAGATATTTCGCGACGATATACATGATCTGATCCCCATCAACAATGTCACCTTTTTCATCCACCGCGATCAAGCGGTCCGCGTCCCCGTCAAAAGCAAGGCCAACATCTGCGCCTTTTTCGCGGACAAGGTCCACCAGACCTTCAGGATGAGTTGATCCCACGCCATCGTTTATGTTCACGCCATTCGGCGCTGATCCGATGCAAAAGATATCGTCGGCACCGAGATCTGCAAACAAATGGTTCGCCAGGGATGATGCTGCCCCGTGTGCACAGTCAATCGCGACTTTCAAACCGCTGAAGTCCTCAGACAGCGTCCGTTTCAGGAAACGCAGATACTTTTGTCCACCCTCGAAATAATCACTGACCGTGCCGACTTCTCCGGCAACGGGCCTTGGAAGGTCGTCTTCCATGTCATCTTCGAGATGCAGAAGACGTTCAATTTCTTCCTCCTGCGCATCGACCAGTTTAAATCCGTCCGGACCGAAAAACTTGATGCCGTTATCTTCCACAGGATTATGAGACGCACTGATCATCACCCCTGCATCTGCACTGAGTGCTTTCGTCAAATAGGCTACACCGGGAGTCGTTATGACACCAAGACGCATCACTTCTGCTCCCATGGATAACAAACCTGCAACGAGTGCGCCTTCGAGCATCGGGCCCGAAATGCGTGGGTCTCTTCCAATGAGAATCTTTGGTTTGCTCGTTTCCTTCGTGAGTATGTATCCCCCGAAACGTCCAAGCTTGAATGCCAATTCAGGAGTCAATTCCTGATTCGCGACACCTCTTACACCATCTGTTCCAAAAAACTTACCCATTCCGATCTCTCCCTTAGTGATGACCCCCCTTAAAATCAAGAGGTCAATCTGTGATTCATGCGTTCTCTCTATTTCCAATGACAATGAGCCCGTTACGATTGCTTCCTCAGGAAGTATCACTGTCATTTGGTTCTTCTTCATCTGACTCATCGTCACTGGAATTGTCGTTATCAGATTCACTGATTGAGGCTGTTTGACCATTTGAAATCTCAACCGCCACAGTCAATCCTTCGTCCAGGAACTGTATATGCTGTGGTCCATCGAAGTTGACCGTCAAATCATGTTCCCCGTCTTCAAGACCTTCCACATCAATGCTTGCCTGCAGGTCATCGCGAACGAGCCTCTCCAGAAGCGTTTCGCTCCCACCGATGGTCAGATCAAACATGCCGTTTTCAGGTTGAACGAACGTTACCTCTTGTTCATCAGAAGCATTTTCCACATCGATTTCAAAATCATCAAATACCCGTTCTGATTCTTCTTCAATGTTGATCGTTACCTGAATCGTTTCCGGCTCCACAGATTCAACACCTTCCGGAACCATCACTTCACGTTCAATAACGACACTCCCATCTACAGTTGACAAATCAATCGCCGCCACATTGATGATGTCGATATCATTTATCACATCGACAGGGCCGAAAACATCCACTTCCGATGGGGAAAAATCAATTGAATCGATGACCATGCCATCCGCGAGACTGCCTTCCCGCTCTGCCTGGACTGGCACAGACTTATTCGGTGCTGTAATCGGAATGAGGATATCCACTGCTGCCGGATTTGCCGTTAACTCCAGTTCGGTTCCATTCTCATCGACAAACGCTACAGGGAACGAACCGGTGATGTCTTCATTCACAGCTTCCACATCAATCACGGCTTTCGCTTGGGCAATCTGCTCGATGGTCCCTTGACCCGCTCTTACATCCACCGTGGAAGGGTCAATCTCCGGCTCGCCTAATACATACCCTTCTGCAATCAATCCTTCATTCACAATATCGACATCCACAGGAAAAGAAGCTGTCTGTTGTTCCTGGATCACGATCCTGACAGTCATTGGCACAATGGAAATCGACAGGTCTGCCGGGAATCCACGGTGTTCGACCCGTTCATAATGTACGCCAGGTTCATGATCTGTCAAATCCACATAAAATTCCTGCTGGCCTTCGGTAACCTGTGAAAACGTCAGCACGTTTTGCGGCCCGCGAAGCGTTGCCTGCACCGTCTCCGGCGCTTCTGCCAAGACATAATTTTCTTCGTCGAAATATACGTTCAATTCCGCTTCCTCAATAACTCTCGAACCATCGGTAATGCCCGGAATACCGCCTGTATTAATCGTCGTTGTATCGGCATTGACCATCAGAAACAAGAGAACGGCAATGGTGATGGAACTGACTTTGATGAACCATTTTTTTTCAAACAGTTTATCCATTATCTTTCCCTCCCCATTGCCAACGGGATGATGCTTTCTCTTCGTCTTTCTTGAGTAATTCTTTTTCGAGCATCTGCTTCAGATGCTCTTCATCAAGATTCCGGTGAAGTTCACCATTCTTTGTCATGGAAATCGCACCAGTCTCTTCCGAAACAACGAGGGTAATCGCATCCGTCACTTCACTGACGCCAAGCGCCGCACGGTGACGCGTTCCCAGTTCCTTCGAGATAAACGGATTTTCCGACAGCGGTAAATAACAGCCTGCTGCTGCTATCGCGCCATTTTGTATCACCACAGCACCATCATGAAGCGGTGCATTCGGGATAAAAATATTCGTCATTAACTCCGTGGAGAGTTTCGCATCTGTCTTGACACCGGTCTCGATGTAATCATTCATCCCTGTTTCTCGTTCAATGGATATCAGTGCACCAATGCGCCGCTTTCCCATATAATTCGTCGATTTGATTAAGTGACCGATCATCGCTTCAATATCTTCTGTATTTGCCATCGAAGAGGTTTGAAACAGCTTTCCCCGTCCCAAATGCTCCAGTGCCCGCCTGAGTTCCGGTTGGAAAATAATAATGATGGCCAGCACACCGTAAATAACCGCTTGCTGCATCAGCCATTGGAGCGTATGTAAACCGAAATAGCCACTGAAAAACCAAACGGAAAGCACCACGGTAATCCCTTTCACGAGCTGAACTGCCCGCGTTCCCCGAATCACCATAATCAATTTATATATCACAAAGGCTACCAGCGTAATATCCACAACGATGGCCACCAGCCGCCAAAAACTTAAGTCATCAAACATAGCTGTTCCTCCAAACCCGATTCAAAAATAAACATACTTTTTTATTATAACATAAGCTTGGAAGATCGCACGTGTTCCTCGCAGGTATCTCACAATCATTCCGATATTTTTGTTTTTGTTGATTGGTTTATGCATAGAGAAAAGCACACCCGAATGGTTCCCGCTGGTGTGCTTATGTCACTTCCCCCTGTATCTCAAGCCCGAATGAGGTTACTCTGTTCCATCCTTATCGCGTTCCATCGGAATCACCTGACTGAACAGATCCTTCATTTCATGCCATAACCAGTTATAAAAGCGGTTCACTTCCTGAACTTCTCCGGCTACATGCCCGGCAGACGCCATCAGATGCTCACCATTTATCACAGTAATGTTGCCACTCACTTCACCAAGGACTTCCACATTGCCATTTCGGATCTCCAAGTCCCCCTGAATCACTTCACCTTCCGGAACAACCACGACCCCTCGTTCATCATCGATAAAGAACTGGCCGTCTCCGGTAACCGCAATCTGCTGATCCTCTCCGCCAAATCCGGCAGACAGGCTGATCATAAACACCAGAAAAAAGGTTGCTGCTGTAATCACAAAAGGATGCTCGCGGACCCAATTTCTCCACCGCGTCGTCTGCTTTTGCTTCGGGAGACTGCCCATGACCGCATCGGTCAACTGATCCGGCGCCTTGAAGTGCGACGTACTCTGGACAATGGCAACCGTTCGCCGCAATTCAGATAAATGTTTGTCGCATGACTCACATCCCCTGACATGCTCTTCAAATTGGCGTTGTTCCAGGAGATCCATCTCTTCATCGAGATATCTATGAATGCTTTGTGATTGTTCTTTTCTGCAAGCCATCGGCCGCCCCTCCCTTCATGAACTGCTGAGCCGCTTTTTCAACGCTTCACGTCCGCGGTGGATCCGAGTCTTCACAGTTCCTACCGGCATATTCAAAATCTCGCTGATCTCTTTCAATGACTTATCCTCAATGTATTTCAAAACGATGGCTGCCCGGTATTTTGGAGGCAACGCCAAAATCTCCTTTTGGATCCACTCCTGCTGCTCAAGTTGTACCACCTGGTCTTCAGGCAACGGCATATCCGCTACAAAACGGGCGTGATGATCCATGCCATCCGTGCCGGCAATGGGATCTTCAAGATGAAAATCCGGTTTTCGCTTCCTGATGCGGTCAATGGTCAAATTCGTCGTGATCCGAAACAGCCAAGTCGAAAACTTCCGGTCGATATCATAGGAATCAATGTTCATATAAGCGCGTAAAAAAGCCTCTTGAGAGATATCCTGCGCTTCGTGCATATTGCCAAGCATCCGGTAAGCAATATGATAGACCTGATCCTTGTACAGGTCGACGAGTTCTTCATAAGCCTTTTGGTTCCCTTTACGCACCTCAAGTACGAGTTTTTTAACGAGCATATCCATAGTACTGATCCTCCGCTTCGGCGGTTACTCCATATACGGGGTAACGTTCCGACAGGTTTCATTTCCTAATTCATTCTATCATTATCCTGTCACAAAAAACGAGGGAGATTTCTATTTTTTTGCATATTACTTTATGTTCTCACAGAAATTCTGCGTGGATTCGTTATGAAAACTTGACTGTTCGCCAAGATTTAGTGGCGACAGCCTTCGTTGCACTTATACTTTAATCCTTTAGCAAAGTTAAACTTTCCTAAAGCATAAAAAACGGCCTATCCGACGTCATTTCGTCTGATAAGCCGAATTATGCGTATGTAAGCTTCCGAAAAAATTGGCAGGGGTAGCAGGATTCGAACCTGCGGTACACGGGATCAAAACCCGATGCCTTACCGCTTGGCTATACCCCTGTATTGGTGACCCGTACGGGACTCGAACCCGTGTTACCGCCGTGAAAGGGCGGTGTCTTAACCGCTTGACCAACGGGCCATTGATTTCAAACAAAAAAAATGGAGCTTCCTAGCGGATTCGAACCGCTGACCTCATCCTTACCATGGATGCGCTCTACCAGCTGAGCTAAGGAAGCCTGGCTCCACAGGTAGGATTCGAACCTACGACCGATCGGTTAACAGCCGATTGCTCTACCACTGAGCTACTGTGGATCATAAAGAAAACCTGGCTTTTCGCCAAGCTTTAATGGCGAAAGCCTTCGTTGCACTTATACTTTGCCTCTTTAACGGATATGGCAATTCATATAAGCATAAAAAAGTTCCGCCCGGCGGCGTCCTACTTTCACAGGGGGACAGCCCCCAACTATCATCGGCGCTGAAGAGCTTAACTTCCGTGTTCGGCATGGGAACGGGTGTGACCTCTTCGCTATCGCCACCGGACGGTGTGTCCACCTCAGTAAGAAGCGGACAAATGATATCTTACTATGACCGAATTAAAAATTCAAGCGTTTTTTCGCGCTTTTTTACGATTTTTTTTATTTTCTTTTTCCTTCTTTCGTTCTTCAAATCCTTCTCTTTCCCACTTGTTCCATTGTTCTGCGGTCGGCTGTTTCCCATTCGGCATTTCATGCAACCTGTGCAAGACGAGAAGCTGCCATGTATTCGCAACAAGAAGCGGGACCACTGCGTTTATGATGAAACTGAGATCATCCCCGGTAAAGGCCGGAATCCATTCAATCATCGTGACAACATACATAAAGAACAAAGCAGGAATAAAGGCGTGCCTGTTCGTATCCTTCGCTTTCAGATAGGCCACAAACACTGCGTAAACCAGAAGAAGCGTCGGCATAATCGCATAGCCGAGCATCGTATCGCCCTCTCCTGCGAAGAAATAATGCCGGAAGAACATCAGGTCAAAGAACGCAAAGACAATGATAATCAGCTGGACTTTATTCCATAGCGAAGCAGATTTAAAGACGCCCAAACCGAAACGGTGGATCGTTAGATATGCAAAAAAACCCATCTGAGCGATAACCGTCCATAATGCAGCCGTTACAATCACTACGAAATAACCGCCAATTCCCTGGATCAGACCGATAATTGTACCCGCAACTGTTCCAATCAGCAGCGTGGACCAAAATAAAAACACAACTTTCCTGGCATTCACAGCCATACCCCCTAAACCTTCTTTACCACCGTATATTGTATCAAATTTCAGCCCAGGACCGCCACTCTGAGGACGAAAAAGTTCATCAGTTCCCATTAAAAGGTTGATTGACGCCAAATGATGATATCCATTGCATGTTTGGCACGAGATTCCTGATATGGCGACAGATAACTTCCCTTATCCGCGGTTTGCCCAATTTACTGTGGCGTTTGAACAAATCACTCCCTTCATCCGCTATTTGGCTGAACTCCCTCTAAGCAGACGCTACTAAAAAAAGCCCTGAACCGGCGAATCGGTTCAGGGCTTATCATTGTCTCAATTATTTTGCTGTTTTGTCGATGACCTGCTGGGCGATATCCATATAGATTTTCCCGATCGGGTGATCCGCATCGTAGACAGATGGCGCGAATACTTCCTCATCGAAATCCGGCTGCCCCAGCGGAATCTGAGCCAGTATATCCGTTTCAAGCTCTTCTGCCAGCTTTTGTCCGCCGCCGGTTCCGAAGACGTATTCTTTTTCGCCGGTCAACTTACTCTCAAAGTAAGCCATGTTTTCGACAACACCCAGAATTTCATGGTCGGTTTTCAGTGCCATTGCACCCGCTCTTGCTGCAACAAAGGCTGCAGTGGCATGAGGTGTCGTGACAACAATCTCTTTAGACGTTGGCAGCATCGAGTGCACATCCAGCGCCACGTCACCTGTTCCTGGCGGTAAGTCGAGAATCAGGTAATCAAGATCGTCCCACTCCACTTCACTGAAGAAGTTATTGAGCATCTTTCCAAGCATCGGTCCGCGCCAGATGATTGGTGAATTGTCTTCCACGAAAAAGCCCATGGAAATCACCTGCACATCGAAACGTGTCACCGGATAAATTCGCTGTCCGACAACTTTCGGGCGCTCTTCAATCCCCATCATATCCGGTACACTGAACCCGTAAATATCCGCGTCAATGATGCCGACTTTTTTGCCTTGACGGGCCAGGGACGTTGCCAGGTTCACAGAAACCGTGGATTTACCCACGCCACCTTTACCACTCGTTACCGCGATGAATGTCGTGCGATCCGTCCGGTCAAGGAGCGACTCAGGTGCCTCCTGCTCAGCTTGTCCACCATGCTGGGCAATGACCTCTTCAGGCAGCTTTTCAAAGCGTAGACCAACAGACTCAGCGCCTGCAGTTTTAATGGCGTTGACAACTTCTTGCTGGAGCTGCATTTGTTCCGCTGTCCCCGGCTCTGCAATCGCTAGTTTCAGGCTGACGAGATTTTCTTTGATTTTCAGTTCTTTCACAGCGTCCAGATCCAGCAGCAGTTTCCCCAGATGAGGGTCCTTAATCGGTCTGATCGCTTCGAGCACTTGTTGTTCTGTTAACATGAAGACACCATCCTTTATTTGATTCCTAGTCATTTATCTTTAACCACGCCACTCATTATAACATAGATATTTTCCATGTATGGTGATTCTGATCACAAAAGTTCCAGACTGCATTTTCTCCCGTTTTAGCGTAAAATAAAGTTGTGAACAACCGTTGTAAAGGATTCTATTAGGAGGGATCAGCCGCTATGTACGAAAATATGTCAGCATGCATCGAAGATCTTGAACGACACGGTCATCTCTTGCGGATCACCGAAGAAGTGGACCCGCACCTGGAGATGGCATCCATTCATTTGAAAACCTACGCCGCCGGAGGGCCTGCCCTGTATTTCGAAAATGTAAAAGGCTCTAACTACCCGGCCGTATCGAACCTTTTCGGAACCCTCGAAAGGAGTAAATTCATCTTCCGCCACACCCTCGAGGGCGTCCAGAAAGTCATCGCACTGCGGGACGATCCGATGCACGCCTTGAAGCACCCGTTTCAAAACGTGACCAGCGGTTTCGCCGCCGTGAAAGCACTGCCGATGAAACAATCAGCCTCTGCCATCGATGACACACATGATGAAATTAAAATCGAAGACATTCCGCAAATCCAGTGCTGGCCAAAGGACGGCGGTGCATTTGTGACGCTTCCCCAGGTCTACTCGGAAGATCCGGAGAAACCGGGACTCATGAATGCCAACCTCGGTATGTACCGGGTTCAACTGTCCGGAAACGACTTCAAATTAAATGAAGAAGTCGGTCTTCACTACCAGATTCACCGGGGCATCGGTATTCATCAGTCAAAAGCAGCGGAACGGGGTGAACCTTTAAAGGTCAGCATTTTCGTCGGTGGCCCCCCGGCACACAGTGTGGCATCCGTCATGCCGCTCCCTGAAGGGCTCAGTGAAATTCTCTTTGCAGGGCTTCTATCAGGAAGACGTTTCCGGCATACTTACATCGACGGCTACTGCGTCAGTCTCGATGCCGACTTTGTGATCACAGGGGAAATTTACCCCAACGAGACGAAACCGGAAGGTCCTTTCGGGGACCATCTCGGGTATTACAGCCTCACTCACGAGTTTCCGCTGATGCGCGTGCACAAAGTATATGCCCGCAAAAACGCCGTCTGGCCGTTCACTGTGGTGGGTCGTCCACCACAGGAGGATACCTCATTTGGCGAATTGATCCATGAACTGACCGGTGAAGCCATCAAATCAGAGATTCCGGGTGTTCAGGAAGTCCACGCCATCGATGCCGCCGGGGTGCACCCGCTCCTCTTCGTTATTGGCAGTGAACGTTATACGCCATTTGACGAAGTGGACCGGCCCCAGGAGCTCTTAACCATCGCCAACCGGGTACTTGGTACAAATCAGCTCAGTCTGGCCAAGTATCTCTGGATCACCGCCGAACAGGATCAGCCTCTGGATACGCACGACGAAGCCGGCTTCATGCAATATATCCTTGAACGGATCGATTTGCAGCGGGATCTGCATTTTCAGACGAAGACCACCATCGACACGCTGGACTATTCCGGCGAAGGGTTAAATGAAGGCAGCAAAGTCGTGATGGCGGCCTATGGCAAAAAGCGTCGGGAACTGAACCATCAAATTCCCGATTCATTGAAAGATGTCACACCACCTTTCATCAACGCCCAGCCCGTCATGCCAGGGGTCGTTGCCGTGGAAGGGCCCGCTTACGGTCACCGGGATAAGGCACTCAAAGATTTGGAAACACTGAAATCATCCCTGAAAAACCAAAAAGACCTCGACGGCACACCACTGATTGTCGTTGTGGATGATGCCACTTTCACCAGCGACACCTTAAACAATTTCGTCTGGGTCACTTTTACCCGGAGTAATCCATCCCATGACGTGCATGGCGTTAACGAAACGTATAACAATAAGCATTGGGGCTGCGACACAATGATCATCGACGCCCGCATCAAACCGCACCATGCGCCACCGCTCATTGCAGACCCGGAAACAGAAGAAAAAGTAGCTGAGTTCTTTGACAACATGGCCAAAGGCCAATACTGACCCAACAAAAAGGCGCTGCCGGATTAGATTTCAGGCAGCGCTTTTTGTTTTATTCTCATCAGGGGTTGATATTTTACTCTATAATGCGGCTATCAATTCACCAATAAGTTGCACTGATGCATCTTCTTCCCTTGGGGCAAGCTTTTGCTTGGAGCGAACTGACCGGTTAATTTACAGCATTGTATCCTCAGTCAATCATGTCATTACGGATAGCGCAGCGCATCAAAATCATTCTGCTGCTCCTCACGCTGATAATGCTTGTACTCCTGAGTATACTTTTTCAACAACTGATCATAACTACTATTTTTTGTCTTCTTCGCTTCTTCTTTCATCGACGCTTCATTCTCAATGAACGACTGATAGAACACTTGCTGATTTGTATTCAGCTTACTCCACAAACCCAGTTCTTCCATTGCCCTTCGCCATTCACGAAACACATCCGCGCCATTCGCCAGTTCATGCAGCATCACTTTCTGTGTTGCCTCGAGATCGGCCGCTGATTCGACTGCAAACGTCAGGTCCTTTTCCGTTAATGAACGGTTTTCCTCTTGAAGTATATTGTAATGTGCCGAGAAATCTTCGAATACTTTTCGGAATTTCAATTGAAAAGTCAGGAGCCTGTCAATCAGGGCGTACCCTTCAGAAAGGCGATCGTGCGGGGCTTCATCCATCTTCTTTAACGGTACGCGAAAGAAAGCCAGATCCACCTTTGCCTTCATGCGGTTCTCTTCACGGATTTTTTCCACGAGCCGGTAGAATGTGAACAGCGTTTTATGGGCTTTCAGCACGTCGTTCGGTGCTTCCTCCTCATCGGAAAACACAGCTGTCCCCACCGGGCGTTTTAAGCGGACGTAATCCATCAGGTAATAATTGCGGCCATGAATATCAACCGGTTGCGGATACAGATACATCTTTTCAAATGGTCGTTTGTAACGTCTCGCCTTACGTTTAACGATGCGTTCAGGCGTATTCCAGAACATGCCAGTCCCCTTCTTCCTTTTGATTTCCTTAATTTTAGCACACTCCACTGCAGTTCGTCGTTTCCGGCTGGTGGAAAAAGGGAATACGGTTTCAGACAAATCGTATTGCAAATGAATGAGGAGTGATCATGATGTCAGGAACCGTATCAAAGCGACAGCTCGGTCAGTCAGATGTACACATTTCCCCGATTGGATTGGGGTGCTGGCAATTCAGTAAAGGAAACGGCCTGGTCGGTAAGTTCTGGCCAGCTATGGAACAAGAAGCGATGAATCAGATTGTCCAGGAATCTCTGGACGGTGGTGTCAATTGGTTTGATACAGCCGAAGTGTATGGTAAAGGGGACTCGGAACGTGCATTAAGTGAGGCCCTGGATTCTGCCACTTTCGGATCTGAACCACCTGTGATTGCCACAAAATGGTGGCCTGCTTTTCGTCGCAGTTCGTCGATCGTTCACACCTTTGATGCACGGCGCATCGCCTTAGGCGGCCGTGCCATCGACCTGCATCAGGTGCACCAGCCAATGTCCTTCAGTTCACCCACGGATGAAATGAATGCCATGGCCGATCTGATGGACGAAGGGAAAATCAGAAGCGCCGGGGTCAGTAACTTCAACCTGAAGCAGATGAAAGAGGCACATGAGGCTCTTTTGGAACGGGGATACAGTCTCGCCTCCAATCAGGTAAAGTACAGTCTGTTGGATCGCCGCATCGAAGAAAACGGGATTCTCGATTACGCCAAGGAACAAGGAATTACAATCATCGCGTATTCTCCCCTTGAACAGGGCATCCTCTCCGGGAAATTCCATCAGAACCCGGACCTGATCAAAAAAATCCAGGGTGTTCGTAAATATACACCGAACTTCCGGGCAAAGGGGCTGAAAAAAACCGAACCGCTGATCAAGCTGATGCTGCGGCTCGCTGAGGACTATGACGTCACACCGACACAGATCGCCTTAAATTGGGTGATCCATCAGCACGGAGAAACCATCGTTGCCATTCCAGGGGCATCCAAAACGCATCACGCGACAGCGAACGCGAAAACGATGGATTTTGAATTGTCCAATACCGATCTGTTCGCTTTGGACCAGATGGCCAAACGGATTCAGGTCGATTGAATCGTTTGAAAAATTGTCGGTTCTTTTCTCAAGCAAAATCCGGTATACTGCACGCTAGACATGCAAAATACTGAAAGGTTGTGCAACTTATGCCGACACTTGAAACGAAAGCGAAAGAATTGATTTTCAACACCCTCAGTCAGCCCTGGGCGAAAAGTAAACACCGGCGGGTTGTCTATCACTTAAATGCCAATGACCGCATTCTCGATATTGGCGCGGGCAAAGGCGCCCTCTCCTGGATGCTGTTGGCACAAGGATTTGATGTGACCCCCGTGGACGTCAAGAACCTCAGTTATACAGATAAAATCGAGCCGGTCCTCTACGACGGCCAAAGATTGCCGTTCCCGGACAACAGTAAAGATGTCGGCCTGTTATTAACGGTGCTTCACCACACACCGGATCCGGATGCCCTGATCAAAGAAGCACTCCGGGTCTGTGACCGGCTGATCATCATGGAAGACGTCTACAGCGGTCCTGTACAGAAATACGCCACCTGGTTCACGGACAGCCTGTTCAACCTGGAATTCAAGGGCCATCCCCATACGAATAAAAACAACTTCGGCTGGCTCAAGACCTTCGCGGATCTTGACCTCCGTGTTTTACACATCGAAAAAGAACCTGTTCTCAGGTTTTTCGAACAGGTCACCTACTACGTATCAAAATGAGGAGTTGCTGAATCCATTGCCACAACGACTGAACTACCGCTTGCGAGCGATTCATGTTATCCAAGGTCTCACCTATATTGTACTGGGCTTTGTCAGCCTGCTGAACCTGCAGATGAACCAGGAGTGGGGGCCGGTCCTGACTTTCATGCAATACTTCGTGATCATTACCGCCCCGCTTCTTGGGATTCTCTATTTACGCATGCCGAAATTCGCCTACCTGCTCCTCGGCGCTGATGAACTGACCGTGGATCGCGGCTGGCCATTGCCAGGGAAAAAGGTCGCTTTGAATCAGGTCGATTCCGCCTTCGTCAAAGGCAGAATCATCACGATGTACATGGATAACCATTCCTATGTGGACGTTCACCTGAAGAACCTTCGATCGCGTGATCAGTCGGACTTCATTGATTATCTGTACAAGCATCACATTGTTCCTGAAGACCCTTACGAATCGTTAGGCAGCTGAATCACCTGACGACATTCCGGTTCAGGATGCGGTTGTTTTCCATCCTGGTTATTTCTTCTTGCGTCAGATCATCCAGCGTGTGAAATGAATAGCCCTGCGCCTGATAATATTCAATCACGTCCGGTAAAATATCCCGGGTCGCCTGGTTGCGGTCCGTATCATGGAATAAAGGGACGATCACGTCCTCGCCCTGACTTTGATTGACGATCTGATCGAACATCGCTTGCGGATCGTCATAGATCGCACTGGCATCCCCGGAAGACACATTCCAGTCGATGTAATGATACCCCCTTTCCTGGATGTCTGCCGTTAACTCCACCATGAATTCTTCACCACTGTATTCAATGGAACTGTGGTTGCTTGATCCCCCTGGAAAACGCACAAGTGGCGGAGCTTCCTTCCCCAGTACCCGTTCATAAGCCTGTTCCATCAGGTTCAAATCCTCATAATACGTTTCAAAACTCTCGTAAATGGCATAGTCATGCGTATAACTATGGGAATAAATCCCGTGACCTGCCCCGTCCATTGACCTCATCAGCTGCGGATAGTTTTCCATGCGCTGTCCGATCACAAAAAAGTTCCCCGGTACGTCATAGTCGTCTAAAATCGACAGGATGTCCGGCGTCAAATCCGTCGGCCCATCGTCAAAGGTCAAATACACGACACGCTCACCGCTGTCAGGACGGCCGTCACTTGAGCCGGCTCCATTTCCGTTCCCGGTTGCTGAATCATCCCCATTCACGCTTTCGCTGTCGTTCGTTGTTTCCTGTTCGGAATCATCGTCAGAAGAAGCGTCCGATTCAGTATCATGTTCCTCTTCCTCTGCAGCATTTTCTTCCAGTTCAGCCAACTCTTGCTCCAGTTCGTCGATCCGATCGTTCAACGCCTCGATCTCCGCTTTCTTTGCAGTCAGTTTTTCCTGCATTTCTTCTGAATCTTCCAGGTCTTCTCTCAGCAACTCTGCTTCTTTTGCACGTTCATCGGCTTCTGACCGTGTATCCCGAAGCTCTGCTCTCATCTCTTCAGTCAGCGGTTCCACGCTCATGCGACCGGCAAGAAACACACCGGCGATCAGGACCGCAGCCAGAACTGCCAGGCCCGCTTTTATCCACATCTGCTTTTTCAAGCGAATCACCTCATTCATTGTCTCTACCCTGTTAGACGGGCAAACCCCTTCAAATGTTTCGCAAAAAAAGGAACAACTACAGCGATTGATGCACCAATTCCATGCTGATCAGGATTCTGATCCTCAATTCATTCAAAATCCGTCAGGACTATCGGAATCTCTCTCGATGAAGGGCGAAAAAATCCCCCTGCATCAACAGGAGGATTCGGTCAGGATCAGGATACTTGCCCGTCAGAGCTTGCACCTTTTTGAAGCTGGTACATATGATGATACCGGCCGCGGACTGCCATGAGGGAGGCATGATCTCCCTGTTCAGCAATTTCTCCTTCATTGAGAACAATAATCTGATCGGCTTCACGGATCGTCGACAGCCGGTGAGCGATGACAAACGTTGTCCGCCCTGCTTTCACGACGTCCAGGGCATGCTGAATCATCGCCTCTGTTTCCGTATCGATGTTCGCCGTCGCTTCGTCCAGAATCAATATCGCCGGATCCACAACCAGTGCCCGGGCGAAGGATATCAGCTGCCGTTCCCCGGCAGAGAAAGTGCTTCCTTTTTCCTTGACCTCTTCATCGATTCCGCTTGGGAGCGATTGAATGAAGGCAGTAGCCCCCACCTGATCGAGGGCCTTTTGGACCTGTGCCTTCGTAATCGACGGATCACCCATCGCGACGTTCGTGTAAATGGTCCCGGTGAAAAGGAACGGATCTTGCAGGACAATGGCCATATGCGAGCGGACTTCCTGACGGGTCATCGACAAGGTATCTCTCCTGTCAATCGTCACTTCGCCTTTGTCATGATCGTAAAAGCGGAACAGGACATTCATAATCGAACTCTTCCCGGAGCCTGTATGACCAACGAAAGCCACCGTTTCCCCTTTCTTTGCTGAAAACGAAATGTCCTTCAATACTGGATGCCCCGGCTCATAAGACAGCCATACATTTTGAAATGCCACGTCTCCGTGGAATCTGGCTACGGCCGTATCCGGAAGAGGTTCTCCTTCTTGATCCATCAGATGAAATACCCGCTCCCCGGCAATACGCGCTTCTTCAAGCTGCGCCAGCTGACCGACGATGCCGTTGATCGGTTCAAACAGGCGGTTGATGTAATCC
This sequence comes from Salisediminibacterium beveridgei, assembly GCF_001721685.1. GTDB lineage: Bacteria > Bacillota > Bacilli > Bacillales > Salisediminibacteriaceae > Salisediminibacterium > Salisediminibacterium beveridgei. The sequence continues at coordinate 3,190,252 of NZ_CP012502.1, forward strand.
ACAAAGGCATACACAACACCGAGGCTGAAGATCATCCCCACACCCATGGACCCGCCGGCAAAATACCAGATCAAGGTCACGAAGGCGATGTTACGGATCAGGCCGATCAGGTTAAACGACGTCAGGGAATTCAGTGTGAGCATCTTTTGATTAAACCGGTAATGTTCGGTGTTATGAGTCTCGAACTCTTCCGATACCGCCTTTTCCTGCCCGAAAGCCTGAACGAGAGACATGCCCTGAATATTTTCATTCATCCGTCCGTTCAAATCACTCAGTTTCTCACGGATCACCCGGTTGTACCTGCCCGCAAAGGACCGGTACACGATCATCCAGATAATGAGTATCGGAATGATCAGAAGGGTTGCCAGTGCGAGACGGACATCCAGGAGGAAGATGGCAATAAAAATTCCGATCATGTAGATGATCCCCGTGAAAAAGGTGGCCAGGACCCGGACATAGAGCTCGCGGATCGCTTCCGTATCGTTCGTGATTCTCGAGACAATTTTCCCTGTCGGCATGTGATCAAAGTACCGCACCGGCAGTTCGTGTACTTTTTTAAAGACATCCTCCCGCATTTTTTTAATGATGCGGTTCGCAGACGTCTGAAGCCAAAGGCTCTGGTAATAATGAAAGAACGACGACAGGATAATAAGAGCGAGATACAGCCCCATCCAGCCAATGATATAGGGTACTTCCGGTGCATAAAACTGATAGACCTCGCCCTGGGTCATTTCCTGAGCGGGGTAGCTGGCGGTTTCGCCATTGCGACTCACCGTGAGTTCCCCATTTTCAAAGGCCTCTTCCCCGACAAGCACATCCGCTGCTTCCACAAAATAATAGGTCAATCCAACCTGAACCACGGAAGCTTCTCCCAGAACCGCTGCACCAGGGTCATGACGGTCCATGCGGCTGAACTGCCGGTCATCAAACGTAACATCACCGTTCGGCGTCTCCATCCACGTCTGTTCGACCCCGACGATATGATTATCGATCATCGTTTTGGCAATAAACGGGCCCGTCAACTCCGCAGCCGCTGCAATCGCAAGGAAAAATAAGGAGATGAAAATCGTCTTTCGAAAAGGCCAGGCGTATAGGAACAGCCGCTTGCCTGTCTTGGTGGCTTCAGGTGTCTGCGCCTCATTTACAGCCATGACGACACCTCCTGTCTGTCAGCACCGGGCATGTTTTGCTCCATCTGCTGTTTATCGTATTGTCTTTGATACCAGTTACCTGCTTTCATCAGTTCTTCGTGCGTCCCTTGTTCCACTACACGCCCTTCATGAAAGACCAGAATCAGATCCGCGTGACGGACTGCGGACATCCGGTGCGCAGCAATAAACGTGGTTTTTCCCCGCCGCTCTTCGCGGATCTGTTCGATAATGAACTGTTCCGTCTTTGCATCCACTGCAGACATGGCATCATCGAGAATCAGGATTTCCGGATCCTTGATGAGGGCTCGGGCAATCGCGATCCGCTGCTTTTGCCCTCCGGAAAGAGAGACACCTTTTTCCCCAACCAAGGTATTCAATCCGTCCTGAAAGGTATGCAGATCTTTCGTAATCGCTGCCTGCTCCATGACTTGCTTTAACCGCTTATCAGTGGCCCCCTCGGCACCGAAACGGATATTCGCTTCGATGGTCTTCGAGAACAGGAAGGCTTCCTGCGGTACATAGCCGATCCAGGATTTCAACGTTTCCAAAGCGATGTCTTCTATTGCCGTACCATCGATCAGCACCTGGCCATTTCCTGACGGGTAGGCTCTGAGAAGCTGTTTTAAAAACGTCGATTTTCCGCTCCCCGTCTTGCCGACAACACCGACATGCATGCCCCGCTGAATCTTGGCAGACACGTCGTGAATGGCATAGTCTTTTGCTGAAGGATACCTGAAGGAAAGGTTTCTCAGCTCTATGGACACCGGATTTATGTCCCGGACAGCATGAGCGTGGTCAGAAACATCCGGTTCCACATCAAAGGTATTGTTTAAACGGTCCAACGAAGCATTCCCCCGCTGCATGATATTCATCAGTTCACCGAGAGCGAACATCGGCCAGATCAGCATCCCGAGGTAAATGTTAAAGGTCACCAGCTGCCCGAGGGTAATGCGCCCCTGAAACACCAGGTACGCCCCAAAACCGAGCCCGATCATGTAACTCATGCCTACGAGTATTTTGATCGTCGGTTCAAACAGGGCATCCACCCGGGCCACCCGAATATTCTGCTCAAGGACATGATCCGTCTGTTTACTGAATTGCGCCCGGTCCGATCGCTCTTTGACAAAGGCGCGGATCACCCGCACGCCGGAGATCGACTCGAGAACCTGATCGTTCAAATCGCCAAAGGCACGCTGGGCTCCCATAAACCGCTCATGTATCCGCTTACCGTAAACCTTCATTAAATAAGCCATCAATGGGAATGGCAAAAAGGCAGCCAACGTCAGTTCCCAGCTGATGAAGAATGTCATCATCACGAGAATGACGAGTAAAAACACCGTAGCGTCAACCAGTGTCAGTATCCCGAAGCCTGCGGTTTGTGAGATGGCCTTTAAATCATTGGTTCCTTTCGCCATCAGATCACCGGTTTTGTTGCGCTGATAAAACGACGGTGTCATCGTCATTAAATGGTTCATAAACCGTGAGCGCATCGTTCGCTCGAGAAGCAATGAGCCTCCGAACAACTTACGCATCCATACGAAAGTCATCAGATACACGGCAATCATCAAGGCAAAGAGAACGCCAATGTAAGTGATCAGCCTCTCCTCGGTCATGCGGCCCTGATGGACATCATCTATTACGAAGCCGATGAGTCTCGGCGGGATAATCTCCATAATGCTGGCAATCACCAAGATGAGAATTGCCATCACATAGCGTTTCTTTTCCTGCTTAAAAAACCAGGATAATTTCTTTAATGCACTGAACATGAAACATCACTTCCCTTCCAAACTCGGTTTGCGGTAAAATTGCTACCCTCCACCCATCCGAATCTTCCCTGTGATCTGAACGTACTGAATGATTGCTTTCTTTGTCATGCTGCAACATCCTCTCTGTTTTATGATTCAGCATGAAGTTCATGCCAATAGAAAAAGCCTGCGTCGCCGCGGGCTTTTTACATAAATTTACATCATGAGATTGTAAAAAGCGCACGGAGCCATTGCACCATGCGCATCGATAACGGATTTAACCCTCGATCATACGACTGAATCCAGTCAATCGAAAGCCGGCAGTTTGCTCATGGGTACGGACACATATGGAGTTGTGTTGATGTTGAATGGACGTCGTTTCATACGGTTCCGAATCATGGCTCTTGCCTCCTTTCACTGTTTCAGTCTGATTAGAATTGGCTATTTCTGTTATAGAGTAGCAGAACCTGACATGCCGGTCAATGGGCATTGGCCATTTTTTACAGATCAGCTTTACATTCAGTCCTGAGACGGATCTTCTTCCTCGTCCACCGTCGGCATCATCGTGCCGCCCTCCTCTTCGATCGTGTCGAAGATGTCGCTTCTTACCCGGCGGAAATCATCATCGGATTCGAACGTAAAGGTTGTTTCGTCCTCCAGGACAAACCGGTATGAAATATGGAGCACACCACCCCGGGACTCCCGGACCGGTTGCACTTCTTCCACCTCAGCCCAGTCATACCAGGTCCCACGCCATTCATACCAGTCGTTATAGTGGAAACCTTCGTCTTCAAGCAATACATAGTGCTGAATACTGAAGGCCATAAACGGTGCCGCCAATAAAACGAGGGCGATCATCACTGGACCCAGCCGATAGGGTACCCGGCGCCTTTCAGCCGTCTTTCTCGTGATGAAGTACAGACCTGCAACAAACGGGATCCAAAGTAACGCACCCATCATCATCCGGTAACTGAGTGTCGGTGTTAACAGCTCAAGCAGCTGATCGGAATGGAGCATCACCTCTTGAATAAGCGGGATCAACACAATCGGTCCGAAAAAAGACAATAACCCGCAAGATGCGGCAATGAGGAAGATCGTCGGATGATGATCCTCTATGTCAAATTGCCGTTTTCGTTTTTTATTTGTGCCCATGAAATGTCCTCCTCCAACAGCAGTGGTCCAGCCGCATTCTCCCAAAATTTCATCAGTTCCTGGCAGTCTTCTTTATGTACGGATAATGAGGCGCTCCGGTTCATTTTTTTATTGTATACCGTAATATCCACATACTGCCCCGCATCTTCAAACACACCCTATTTCATGTGACCGATCCCGATATCCACCTTCTCTTGTGGTTATTTTACCACAATCAACCATTTATTGATAACGATACCAAGAGGTGAAACATCACAAAAACAGAGTCCTGCAACCTGTACAGAACTCCCTGCAAAAAATCTCTTCTGTTCGACTAGGGGGTAAGGATCGACCGGAAGTACACATCTTTCACCTCGACGTTCTCCACTTCCTGATTGATCGCGGAACGGATGTCATCCACTACCCTGTCTTTCCCTTCGTTACTGCGGACTTCTGAAGACCCCACCGTCAAAAAGGCATCCTGGATGATCTTTTGTACAACTTCATCCCGGTTACTGAGACGTCTTACCTGACCGCGTTCCATCACTTCAATGGTCAACGAAGCCTGAACAGTGCCTCCGTCGTCAAGCTGGTACAACGCTTCTTCCCCGTGATGAGCCCTCTGCCATGAGTAGTCTCCCGCGATATAGTCGTAAGCGGAGGTCACCCGGTCCTGATTAAGTAACATCAATAAGGCCCCACCGAGAACCACCAGAAGTCCGATCAGGATCACCGTGCCCTTATTTTGCTTTTTCTTTGGAAACGGCTCTTCATCGGATCCGTTGTTCATCACAGGCGGTTTTTCCGATCGCCAGGTCGCGACGTTTTTCGAGCGGTTCCGGGCGCCTCGTTGCTCATCCATGCGTTTACTTTCCACCTTATTCTGGAGCTTCTCCATCGCTTTTCGATCATCCGTCATACCCATCACTCCCACCAACTAATCCCTGCTTTCATTTTAGCAGAGTACAAAAAAACTCTCCACATGGCTTTTAGCCGTTGAGGAGAGTTTTTCGGGATTATTTTTCCTTTGTCGGTACAATGTCATAAATCTCACCGGTCTCAAATAAAGCAATGACACGGTTCAACCATTCATAATATTCTCGGGCATGGCTGAGTTTATCAAGATCAAGTTCCACTTTCCCACGGATCTCATCGCACTCTGTATCCAGGTATATTCTTCTGATCTGATCCTCGGTTTCACGGATGGCTTCTAAATTCATCTCTGTAGCCTGCCGCCACCTTTTAATAAACACAGTGGAAAACGATTTATACCAGTCATCTTCTGTTTTGTAGAGATCTTTGCGGATCCCTCTCTCCCACACACGTTCCACCATACTCGCCTCAACGAGCGAACGGATTCCCGTGCTCATACTCGTCTTACTCATACCCATTTGTTCACTCATCTCATCGAGTGTCATAGGTTCTTCTGAGAAGAATACCGTTCCATATAACCTGCCTGTGGATGGAGAGAGATCATAAAGATGAATGTTTTTGGCGATCTCGGAAATAAACCTGTCCCGCGCTGCTTCAAGTCGATCCTGATCACTTCGTAATCTGTCCTCGCTCTTCATCACACATCCTCCTAATATAGTCCGCTAAACATTACGATACCAAATCCTCTCAGTAATTGATACTGCCCTCCCTATGTGTTACTCGGCGATAACGGGCGCATTATAAAGCAACAGCGTCGCTCAGTCCGTACAGTTTTTTCTGAACAAACTTTACGCGCTGTATAGACCGTTTATGGGATTTGTCATCACAAAGATAGAGGTATATAGTTATGAATAGTGCAAGTTGTGCTCCATTACACACTCACAAATTTTAAAACAGAAAAGAAGGTGCGAAAGTGGCTACAATTAAAGTCGACAAGCTCACAAAGATTTTCGGCAAAAAAACGAAGCAGGCCCAACAGCTCCTTGACGAAGGCTATTCGAAAGATGAAATCCTTGGCAAAACCGGCTGTACCGTCGGTGTAAACCAGGCCTCTTTTGAAGTCCAGGATGCAGAAATTTTTGTCATCATGGGGCTCTCCGGCAGTGGTAAATCCACGCTGGTCAGACTGTTGAACCGCCTGATTGAACCAACAAGCGGAACGGTTCACATCAATGATGATAACCTCTCTAACATTTCCGATACTGAACTCCGTATGGCAAGACGGAAAATGATGAGTATGGTGTTCCAAAAATTCGGGCTTTTCCCGTTCCGTACCATTATGGAAAATGTGGAATACGGCTTGGAAATTCAAGGTATTGAAAAATCAGAACGACGTGAAAAAGCACAGGCTTCTCTTGAACTCGTTGGCCTGAAAGGGTACGAAGCACAATATCCGGATCAGTTATCCGGTGGGATGCAGCAACGTGTCGGGTTAGCCCGGGCACTTGCCAATGACCCGGAAGTCCTGCTAATGGATGAAGCTTTCTCAGCGCTCGATCCATTGATCCGTAAAGATATGCAGGATGAGTTATTGGACCTGCAGACATCCATGCAAAAAACCATCATCTTTATCACACACGATCTTGATGAGGCACTTCGTCTCGGAGACCGTATCGCACTGATGAAAGATGGTTATATCGTGCAGATTGGTACACCGGAAGAAATTCTGATCAACCCGGCTAACGAATATGTCGAACGGTTTGTTGAAGACATTGACCGCTCGAAGATCCTCAATGCCGAGCACATTATGAAGACACCGGAAACCATCAATCTCGATAAAAGCGGTCCCCGCGTGGCGCTTGAACGCATGCGTAAATACGGACTTTCCAGTCTCTATGTTACTGACAGTAACCGTCGTTTGAAAGGTTACGTGACAGCTGACGATGCGTCCAATGCCCAAAAAGAGGATGCCCGTGATTTAAACGCAATTCTTAAAACCGACATGCCTAAATGTTCAAAAGATACTACGTTACATGAACTGTTTGATATGATTCATAATTCACCGGTTCCTGTGGCTGTTGTAGAAAACGAAAAACTCGTTGGCATTATTGTACGCGGTGCAGTCATCGCGGCATTGTCCGGAGAAAACGAGGTGAACCTGAATGCTGAATGACTTACTCAATAACATTCCACAAATACCGATTTCAGAAGGCGTAAGTAACGCAGTCAGCTGGATTACAGATACTTTTTCCTTTATCTTCAACCCGATCCGAAGTGGATTTGGTGACTTTATGTCCTGGTTCGCGAGTCTTTTATACTCGGTGCCAGCAATCATCATCATTCTGCTGGTTGCAGTTTTGGCCTATTTCTTATCAGGTAAAAAGTGGGGACTGACTGTCTTTACATTTCTTGGTCTGTTGCTGATTTACAACCAAGGCCTATGGGAAGAATTAATGTTCACATTCACACTCGTACTTTTAGCCAGTACATTATCAGTCATTATCGGTGTCCCATTCGGGATACTCATGTCCAAAAGTAATACCGCCGAAGCAATTATGAAGCCAATTTTGGACTTCATGCAGACGATGCCGGCGTTCGTTTACCTGATTCCTGCCGTCGCATTCTTTGGAATCGGAATGGTACCAGGTGTATTTGCATCACTCATATTCGCAACACCGCCGACAGTCCGGCTGACGAATCTCGGTATTCGCCAAGTACCGACGGAAATGGTCGAAGCGTCAGATGCCTTCGGTTCTACGCCGCAACAAAAATTGTTCAAAGTCGAGCTGCCGATGGCGAAGGTAACCATTATGGCCGGAATCAACCAGACCGTAATGCTCGCACTTTCCATGGTTGTAATTGCTTCCATGATTGGTGCCCCGGGTCTCGGACGCGAAGTATTGTCCGCTCTTCAGCGTGCACAAGTCGGCCCTGGCTTTACAGCAGGTATCGGTATTGTTATACTGGCAATCATTATTGACCGGTTCACACAAACAGCAAACATGAAAAAATCAGAGTAACATGTTTAGGTTGGCATCTTCACGGGTATAATAATATTCGTGGAGTACCATAGATCACACAGAATCAAAAAAAGGGGATGAACGATCTTATGTTTAAAGGAAACAGAAAGTTGATTGCAGCTGCGGCTGGTCTTTCAATGACAATGGTTGCTGCGGGTTGTGGCAATGACAACAATGAGGAAAATAACAACATGAACAACGATGGTGACAACAACGCCAACGGAAATGCTGATGCTGGCGACGACGGTGCCATGGTTGGCGAAGGTAAAGAAATCGAACTCGTCTTTGTTGAATGGGATTCAGAAATTGCATCTACAAACGTAGTTGCCAAAGTCCTGGAAGATCAAGGTTATGACGTAACCATGACTCCAATCGACAACGCCATTATGTGGCAATCAATTGCCAACGGCGAAGCAGACGGCATGGTCGCTGCATGGTTGCCGGCTACTCACGGTGACTTATACGACGAATATGAAGATTCACTTGTCGATCTTGGTGTGAACCTTGAAGGTGCACGCGTAGGACTTGTTGTACCTGAGTATATGGACATCGACTCCGTTGGTGAACTTGACCAGTATGCGGACGAAATGGGTGGCAACATCACAGGTATCGAACCTGGTGCCGGTGTTGTTCAGGCTGCTGAGCAGGCTGTAGAAGACTATGCTCTTGACGGCTGGTCTGTTGAAACTTCTTCCAGCGGTGCGATGGCAACTGCATTGGGTGAAGCTTACGATAACGAAGAGCCGATTGCTGTAACTGGTTGGACGCCACACTGGAAATTCTCCGCTTATGACCTGAAATATCTTGAAGATCCTGAAGGATCATTCGGGGATGTTGAAGTGATTCAAACAATGGTTCGTGAAGGCCTTGAAGACGATATGCCAAACGCATACCGTATTCTTGACCAGTTCTTCTGGACAACAGAAGACATGGAAAGCATCATGCTTGAAGTACAAGAAGGTGCAGACCCTGCCGACGCAGCAGCAGACTGGGTTGAAGCTAACCAGGACAAAGTTGACGAATGGCTTGAAGGCGTAGAATAATACGCTCTTCACCATCATCCATTCACTATCGAAAGAGCCGGGGACATTGTCCCCGGCTCTTTTTGTGCTTTAATCTTGATCATCATACCCGCAAGACCTTCTTCATCGACTTCGGGAGAGTCCGGGTATCCTTTAGGTCGCATTACTGACCGTAAACCTGTTGATAACAATCCGCGTCAAACGCTTCCGGCGTCCCGTCGAACACCAGCTTTCCGTCTTTCAAGGCGAGGATCCTTGTGGCAAAACGTTTCGCCAGCACCACATCATGTACATTGATGAACATCGTCATGCCCCGTTTCTGTTGAAGAACTTGCAGTTGAGTAAAAATCCGTTCTGCTGTCCCTGGGTCCAGACTCGCTACGGGCTCATCCCCAAGGAACAACACCGGGTTCTGTGCAAGCGCTCTCGCAATCGCAACCCGTTGCTTTTGACCGCCACTCAAGTCTTCCACCCTCCGTTTCTGATAGTCATTCAGCTCCACATCGACAATAGCTGCATTCACCAGCTTACGCTCACTTTGACCATATAGACCGAGGAGATTCTGCCACCATGGCCTGCTTCCAAACATGCCTGTAAACACATTCATCTCCACCGTGAGTCTTGGAATCAACTGGAAGTGCTGAAAGATCATCCCGATCCTCGAACGAATAAGCCTCAGCGTTCGTTCATCTTGCCCCGTCACCACGTCTTGATTCATGGTCACAGACCCGGAAGACGGCTGCTGCAGCCCGTTCAAACAACGGATCAGTGTCGATTTCCCTGCACCGCTCTTGCCAAGTACGCAGACAAATTCATCTGCCGCTACTTGGAAACTCACCTGATCCAGAGCAGGTTGTTCAGCCGATGGATATCGCACTGTCAAATCATTCACTTCAATCATCTTATATCACCCTGCTTCTTACGTAGGATCCCAAACTATCCACCAGCATCACCAGTGCCATGATGAACAGGATATCGAGAGCCACCGCCTGATAGTTCATGCTGTTGAAATGGTTAAACAGCTGCTGACCAAGACCGCCACCACCGATGAATCCGAGGATCAATGAAGTCCGGATCGCCACTTCAAACCGGTAAAAATATTGCGACAGCAAATTGGGCCAGATTTGTGGCAGAATGGCTATCATGTTTCCAATCGTCCAGGTCGCTCCAACGGAGCGCATTGCCTCTTGTGGTCCTTTGTCTGACGCTTCAATCAGTTCTGCAATCAGCTTTCCCAGTACACCAATGTTATGAAGAATGATTGCCACAACCGCAGGAAACGTGCCGAGGCCGAGGACAACGACAAGAATCAGGCCGAAGACAATTTCCGGGACGGAGCGAAGGAAGTTCAGAATAATCTTTACAGGATTACGAATCAGACGGATGCTCGTATTCTTCGCCGCCATAAAGCTCAGCGGAATCGCGATCAAGATCGCGAGCAATGTTCCAAGAAAGGCCATGGCCAGCGTGACCATGCTTGCCCTGAGAAGAATTGGCCAGATCTCCCAGCGAATCGGGAAAAAGCGTACTTCGATAAATTCCCCGATATGAATCAGCTCCCATAAACGTGTCCATTGAAAGTCCGTCACTTGCATGCTGATCCAAACCAGTAGACCCAATCCTATGCAGTAAACAATGTGGCGGGGGCGAAACCAGATCATGGTCCGTTATTCCGGTTCATCGAGAAGACCCATCGCACGGGCTGCTTCCTCGATCCCTTCATAGTGCTCCACATCCGCCAGAACAAACGCATCGGCGCCACCGAAAATACGCAGAATGTCCGGATGATCAATCGCCAGAAATGCCTCCTGAAATGCCTCAATCACATCATCCCCGGTTTCTGCAGGTACAATCCAAGGGTATTGGTACAAAGGTTCCGATTCCCAAAGCGTTTTTAATTGGCTGTCATCCACGACACCGTCTCGGACCAGTGCATGGTAAATGGCACTGTCAATGGCACCGGCGTCCACATCCTGACTCAGAAGTACCTGTGCCGTGATATCATGGGATCCGGTAAAGCGAACCTCGTCAAACGCATGATCATTTTCATCCGTGTAAACACCCCGGTTCATCAGTTCATACCCAGGCACTGTAAAACCGGATGTGGAAGAGTGACTGCCAAAAGCAAACGTCACCTGTTCCTTATCATCCAACAGTTCTTCGAGGGAATCCCATGGTGCATCGATGTGTGCTTTGATATACGAATGATAATAGGGCGAGCCGTCAATCGACTGCGTCACAATCGCCTTAGCCCCGCTTTGATCTCTTGCCACCAGATAGGTGACCGGTCCAACATACGCCAGATCAATGTGATGATGATTGATCGCTTCGACCACTGCATTATAATTCGGATAGTGTTCCACAGATACCTCCTGCCTCAAAGCTTCCTCAAGTTCATGTTCCAATTGATCCAACCCGTCCTGCATCTCACCGATGGACTGCGACGGGATCACAGCCACTTCCAGCGGTTCATCCACACCTGCTGCTTCGTTCCCGCATCCTGCAATCAACAGGCCCCCAGTGATCATCAATAACCCCAAATTTCGTTTCACTGCACTCAACCTTTCTGTAGTAAAATAGATCTCAGATCAATACACCCGAGATTATACCATACAGTTATTAAATAATTCCATAAAGTTATAGGAGGTTCTTATGCACCTGAAACGACTGGAAACTTTTACGATTCTTGCAGAGGAACGAAATTTTTCCGCCACTGCCCAGCGCCTCAATATTTCACAGCCTGCTATCACAAAGCAGATCAAGGCATTGGAGGAAGAAGCCGGATTCCCATTGATCCATCGGGATACGATGACTTTGACGGAAGCGGGACAGGTGATCTTTGACGAAGGGAAATCACTCATCCGTAATTGGGAACAGGTCCGCAACAAAGCCGCGCGCATTCATTCATTCGAATCGGGCAAACTGCAAATCGGCGCCAGTTCCATTCCTGGTACCTATTTGCTTCCAAAGGCACTCGGGTCACTGCAGACAGCCCAAGCACATCTCGATTTATGCATCATTATGGATGCGTCAGATCAAATCATCGATAAGCTGCGTCACTATGAGCTGGACATCGCTTTCGTTGGTTCGAAACCCGATGATGACCGCCTGGATATGACTTGCCTTGCTCAGGATGAATTGATCGCAGTTGGAACGAATCACATCGCTTCGATTAACTCCTTTACTGAATTAAAAAAGCACCCATTGATCACATACCGGGAAGGGTCTGGGACACTGAAAGCAACCAAAGATGCCATTCGAGCATTTGGCGGTTCTTATGAAGAAATGGATATCGTCGCAAGTGTCCCGAACACCGCCGGTGCCCTGGCGCTTGCCGCCTCAGGCATCGGTATTGCGATTGTGTCGACCTATGCACTGGGCCCGGAATCCCCTCAGGCACTCGTTCCATTGGCACACTTACAAACCGATCGCCATTTTTACGCTGTTCAGCACCCTAATCACAAGCATCCACGATCCTCCGAACTGATTGAGGAGGTTCAGAAAATCATTCATTCTCAATCTTGACAATCAAGTGACATGGTGGATACAACCCAAGGTATCATGTATAATGGTTATTGACATATAACCAGGGGGAATATCCAATGATGAAATGGCTCACAGCTCTCACGATGTTGCTTGTCTTGTCTGCATGTGGAGGCGAAGAAGATCTCGATGGGGTTTTGACGATTTCTTCTGATGAACTTCAAACACAGGTGGAGGCAGGCCTTGAAGAAACTGTTCAATACGTGGATGTCAGAGAACCTGATGAATTTGCAGAAGCAGCGGTTCCTGGATTTGAGAACATCCCGATGGATGATGTGATAGAGAATCCATCGATCATTGATGAAGAACGCGACGTCGTCATCCTCTGTCAAACGCAGAACCGCAGTGCCGAAGTAGCGGAGTCACTCATTGAGGCAGGTTTCGACGAAGAACGCGTCATCGTTGTTGAGGGCGGTATCTCTGACTACGAAGGCGCCAAAGAATAATCGATTCTATTACAGGAGGTGGATCTTATGCTTAAGAATTTACTGTCATCTGGCGACAAGCCATTGACACAAACCACAAAGAAAGCTGGTTGAGGCTGCAAAATCGGCCCAGCCGACCTGGCGCAAGTTTTGCGTCATTTACCTGAAGGAGAAGAGAACGAGAATCTCCTCGTCGGTCTCGATACGAACGACGACGGAGGCGTATTCAAACTGACTGACGATCTAGCCATCGTTCAGTCCATTGATTATTTTACACCGATCTGTGATGATCCGTATATGTACGGACAGATCGCAGCGGCGAATGCACTCAGCGATATTTATGCCATGGGTGGCAAACCGATCACGGCATTGAATATCGTCGGTTATCCGATCAACAAACTATCTCCGGAAGTACTGGCTGAAATTCTCCGTGGCGGAGCTGACAAAGTAAAAGAGTCCGGAGCGGTGCTTGCCGGCGGACATTCCATTGACGATCAGGAGCCGAAATACGGGCTCAGCGTAACCGGTACGGTTCATCCGGATGAAATCTTCAAGAATGTCGGTGCAAAACCCGGTGACAAACTGGTCTTAACAAAGCCTCTCGGTGCAGGCATCATCACCACGGCAATTAAATTCGGCAAAGCAACTGAAACGGAGCAAAACGACGTGATGACCGCGATGGCAACCCTCAACAAAGTCGGGGCTGAATCCCTCGCCGGTTTCCATCCGAATGCTGTCACGGACGTCACAGGCTTCGGTCTGTTGGGTCACGGCTATGAAATAGCCAGCGGCAGCGGCGTCACGTTACACATCGATTACGCGAATGTACCGGTGATTGACGGTACATGGGATCATGCAAAAAATAAAGTCATTCCAGGCGGCGGTCGTGAAAACCGCGAATACCTCCAGGAACACGTCAACTACGCCAATCACATTAAACTGCACGATCAGCTGATCCTGTGTGACTCCATCACGAGTGGCGGCTTACTCATCAGCCTGCCTGCCGAAGAAGCGGACAAGTATGTTGAAGCATACAATCTAGCACAAGATGATTTTGAAGCAAAGGTGATCGGCCACGTGACGGAACGGGAAGATCATGCGATTGTAGTGAAATAACCATGCAAAACGCCCTCTGACTGCTTTTTAAAAGCAGCGAGAGGGCGTTATTTTTATAGTTAAATTTCCATCATTCTCTTTCGTTGAGGTAGCGAAGCATCGTATTCCGCTTTCTCAACGTATGAGCGTTATGAATACTCTCCTGGTAAAGGACTTCTTCAACACCTAACTCAGCAAGGGTTGTTTTGCCCCCAACCTGACCAAGCAGTGTATTGATGTCATCACCCGTCGGCAAGTCTTTGAAAATCAATGCGATTCGCTCTTTTTGTGCATCCGTCAACAAGGGATCCAATGCCACTTTCTTCTCAACATGTTCATGATAAATGTCTGCAATCAAACCTGTGGAGACGCCTATTTTTTCACCGTGAAGTAATTGTTTTCTGCCTTCGGCCAAGAAGCCCATTTCCCAGTAGTGAGACAGGTGATGCTCTCCTCCCGACGCCGGATGGGAATGACCGAACAGCGACATGGCCATACCTGATTTCAATAGCGCCTCGAAGAGGTTTTCCATTCCTTTCGCAGAACCTGCACGAATGTCTTTTGCTGATTGAATGGCCTGATTCAGTGCCTCCAGCGTCATTTCTGCAGCTTGATCACAAAATGGCTCATTGGCTGTAATGGCTCCGAAATGCCAATCGGCTAAAGCTGTGTACTTCCCGAGCACATCTCCAAATCCCGCAGCCGTCATGTCAGTGGGCGCCTCTTTCAATACGTCCACATCAGCAAATAAAGCAATTGGTGTCTGTGTTTGAAACGTTTTTTTCTTTTTCTTCAATACAATCGGCGCACCCATGGAATTAAACCCATCAACCGAGGGTGCTGTCGGAATCGAGATGAACGGTTTGCCAAGCGTATAAGCTGCATAACGGGTTATGTCATGCAGTGTCCCTGCCCCGACAGCCATTAAAACATCCGTTTCATGATCGACTTCCGTCAGAACCTGCATAATCGCCGCTTCATCAGCAATCACGTCCTGATTCTCATCCTCTTCGATCTCAGAAATCCCGATGTGGATGTTGTCAACGGTTAACTGATCCACAACTTGATCACCTGCGGCCGTTCTTGTATTTCTATCGTAAACCACGTGCACTTTCATCCATTTTTTTCTCAACAAATAAGAGCGAAGCTCATCTGTCGCCCCGCTCTTAATCGTGAGTTCCTCCATTGAAAGTGGATGGTGATGATGTCCGCATGTACAATTCGATAAAGCTTTGTTATACCAGTCAACAAGGGACAGATCCAAGATCAATTCACCTCTTTTACAATTCTGTTTTTCGTAGAATGTCGAATCACCAATTCCGGTTCATAGACGATGGAAGATGCTGTTTTCAGAACAGCAGGATCCTTTTTTTCTTTAATCAGCTGATCGATCAGCCTGCCTGCATCATCACCCATTTTCTCCTTGGGGTGTTTCACGGTAGTCAGTTTCACTTCTGTCGCAATCGAAAGAAAGGAATCATCAAATCCGACGACCGATACGCCATCAGGGACAGTGATATTAAGCTCTCTTAATACATCCAACAGCATCACAGCGAGCTGATCATTATAACAAACAACGGCAGTGGGCCGGTTGTGTTCTGACAGCATTTTCTCCCTGAGCAGATTTCCTGGCACGGTATCCTTGTTTTCCGTTGTATATGTGATGATATTCTGTGGCGAGATCTGTAACCCACTCTCCCGATGAGCCTTGATAAAGCCTTTCATCCGTTTTATGCCCTGGATATCATCATTTTTGAAAAAACCAAGAATGTTCTCGTGACCTTCTTCAATGACTTTTCTTGTTCCAATCCGGCCCCCTTCGGCATCATTCATAATGACGTGCAGAGGCTCGAGTTCATCGTAATAGGCGTTGATCATTACATAAGGAATGTCCAAGCGCTCAAGATTCAAATAATAGTTGATATTCGGGTTTGGTAAAGCACTTTTGGTGGGCTCAACAATTAACCCGTCGAATTTACGTGACAGGACCGACTCGAGATACTTTTTTTCCAACTCAGGATCATTATTTGTACTGAATACTGTCATCTGATAGTTATTCGCACTCAAATACCCTTCAATGCCGCGAATAATCGCCGGAAAAATATAGTCTGAAAAGTAGGTGGTTATCACGGCGATGTTTTTGGTGCCCGTCGCTACTGTTTCATTTGTTTTTGTTTGCTCCGCGCAAAATGTGCCAGCACCCTGTTTTTTATAAATCCATCCTTCGTTCACCAGATCATCGATGGCTTTTCGAACGGTGTGGCGACTGACTTCATATTGCTTCATCAGAGCACTTTCAGAACCAACCTTCTGATGAGGCTGATAAAATCCTTGTAATATCATTGATCGGATACTGTTTTTCACCTGATTATATTTCGATTCCATAGGACACCTCGATTTATATCTCAATTCGGGACAACTCACTTCTTTGAACTTGTCCGAATAAGTAGTATAACATAATATACTCGGTGATTCGAGCAGTTCCAATCAGATTTCACAAGGATATCAATGCTTGCTAGCAGTGATGGTCTGACGCCAATTCACTCATTTCCATACAAGTGCATTCCACTTCAACTCTTTTTTGAATTGATGAATCTGTGTATTTTGATCAATCACTACCGCTTCAATGCCGTGCATTTCAGCCCAGTCCAGCATCTGTTCTGTCGTCAACGTAAAGGAAAGAACGGTGTGGTGAGCCCCTCCTGCAAGTACCCAGGCTTCTGTCGCCGTGGAGAGTGAGGGTCTTGGTTTCCAAAGTAATTTCGCCACAGGCAGTTCAGGTGTTGCCACATCCGGCACCTGTGCATCCACTTCACTGATGAGTAACCGGAACCGATTTCCCATATCAACAAGGGACGCATTAATCGCGTGACCGCCCTGTCCGTTAAAGACCAGTCTTGCAGGATCGGCTTTACCGCCAATGCCCAATGGATGAACTTTGATTTCCGGTTTGTCTTCCGCAGCGGTCGGACAAATTTCCAGCATGTGAGATCCCAGCACCATTTCATTTCCCGGTTCGAAATGATAAGTATAGTCCTCCATGAATGTAGTCCGTTTGTTCCCGGTCATGACCTTCATCATGCGAAGAAGCGCTGCCGTTTTCCAGTCTCCTTCCCCTGCGAATCCGTAACCTTGTTCCATCAACCTTTGTGCGGCAAGTCCCGGGAGCTGTGTCATGCCGTGCAAATCTTCAAATGTCGTCGTAAACGCATTATAGCCTTCTGTTTCGAGAAACGCCTTGATTCCGGCTTCGATCCTGGCCTGATCCAAAATGGACTGTTTCAGTTCGGGTGTATTTTTGATGTCATCACCAATCACATACCGTCTGTCATATTCCTCAAACAGCTCTGCCACTTCCTCATCGGTGACTTGATCGATATAAGCTACAAGATCGCCGACACCGAAACCGTCAACGGTCCAGCCGAAGACTTCCTGGGCTGCCACCTTATCGCCATCCGTAACTGCAACCCGGCGCATGTTGTCACCGAATCTGGCAACCTTCACTTGATAACTTACTGAATGACCCATCGCCGTTGTCATCCAGTCAGCAATCTTCTGTTGAACCTCGGATTGCTGCCAATGACCGACGACGACTTTCCTGTCGATCCCCAGCCGGCTGACCGTGAAACCGAATTCACGGTCCCCGTGCGCTGACTGGTTCAGATTCATAAAGTCCATATCGATCGTTCCCCACGGAATGTCCTGATTGTGTTGTGTATTCAGATGAAGCATGGGTTTTTGCAACAACTGAAGACCACGAATCCAGATTTTCGATGGCGAGAACGTGTGCATCCAGGTGATGACACCCGCGCATTGCGGATCACCGTTTGCTGCAATGATCACATCGCGAATGTCATCCGAATTGGTTAAGACCTGTTTGGTCACTACTTCAAAAGGTAAGCCGGAATCATTCAGTCCATCGACAATTTCCCTCGATTGCGCTGCGACCTGATCCAATGTTTCAGGACCGTATAAATGCTGGCTTCCTGTTAAAAACCAGAATGAATAATGGTTATTTTTCATACCCTTCCTCCTTCTCAGTCATTATTTAATTGACTGTAATGGGTTGATCATCTCCAGGATTTCAGACGTTTCATCACATCATTTTCGCCTCTGCCGAAATAATCATGAAGGCGATTGTATTCCTGATAGATCTGCTCATAGACATCCACGTTTTCCGGGTTCGGTTCATACGTTTCATCTTTCACCCGGCCCATATATTGGGCAGCTTCCAAAATCGTTTCATAGCCGCCTTCGTCAGTCCCCGCTGCCACTGCCGCAAACATCGCTGCTCCGAGAGCCGGAGTCTGACTTGAATCGGCCACTTTGATCCGGCGATTGGTGACATCCGCATAAATCTGCATTAACAATGGATTCTTTTGAGGCAACCCGCCGCAAGCATACAATTCATCCACAGCCACCCCGTTGCTGTGAAACGTATCCACGATCATTCGTGTGCCAAATGCCGTCGCTTCAAGAAGTGCGCGGTACATTTCTTCGGGTTTGGTCTGCAGGGTCAGCCCGAGCATCATACCGCTGAGCTCGGTATCCACAAGAACCGAGCGGTTCCCGTTCCACCAGTCCAGTGCGAGAAGACCACTTTCACCAGGGCGATAGGCAGACGCCTTTTTCTCAAGAAGTTTATGGACATTCACCCCCTGTTTCTTCGCTTCCTCTTCCAAGTATGCCGGCACATTGCGGTCTGTAAACCAGCCGAAAATGTCACCCACCGCCGACTGTCCTGCCTCATATCCGAAGTATCCAGGAATGATCCCGTCTTCCACAACGCCGGCCATCCCTTCGACTTTCACTTCTTCTTTACCAAGCAGCATATGGCAAATAGAAGTGCCCATCGCCATCACCATCTTGCCTTCATCCACTACACCAACTGCAGGAACGGCTGCGTGTGCATCCACATTCCCGACCGCTATTGCCAATCCTTCCGGGAGACCGGTTTTCTTCGCCATTTCGGCGGTTAGTCCTCCAGCTTTTGTCCCGAGCGCCGCAACGTCACCTTTCAGCTTCGTCTTTGCCAGATCTTTCAACCCTGGTGACACGGCTTCAAAAAAGTCCTGTGAAGGGTAACCATCTTTTTTGTGCCACGCTGATTTATACCCTGCAGTACAGCTGTTGCGAAGCAAGTTGTCACTGAGCTGCATAATCACCCAGTCTGTGGCCTCTACAAATTGATCTGCTTTTTCATAAATCTCCGGAGCTTCATCGAGGATCTGGTATGCTTTTGCCAGCATCCACTCAGAAGAAAGTTTTCCGCCGTATCGTGGCAAGAAGGACTCGTTTCGTTCTTCAGCCACTTCATTAATCCGGTTGGCATGAGGCTGTGAAGCATGGTGCTTCCAGAGTTTCACCCAGCTATGCGGATCATCTTTCAGATCCTCATGAAAACAAAGCGGCGTCCCTTGTTCATCAATCGGGAGCATCGTGCAAGCGGTAAAATCGATCCCGATACCGACAATGTCCTGCGGATTAACATCCGACGCTTCGATCACCGCCGGCACGGACCGTTCAATCACCTTTACATAGTCTTGCGGGTGCTGCAATGCCCATTCATATCCCAGTTTCACCTCGGGGTTCGGCAGTGTTTCATCCATGACACCATGCGGGTACTCCGTAACATGATCCGCAATTTCCATACCATCCGCCAACGACACCAGGACCGCACGCCCTGATTGCGTACCATAATCAATTCCAATGGCATATTTCGTCATCGTCTTCCCTCCATTCCACCTGGATCATTGTCCATAGTAAGCATCTTTCCCGTGCTTACGTAAATAATGTTTATCCAATAAGCCCTGTTTCATTCGCGGCGCATCCGGTTGCAACTGATAACTGTACATCGCCATCTTTGCACACTCTTCGAGCACTACGGCATGATGCACCGCATCCGTTGCAGTCCCCCCCCAATTAAACGGGGCATGGCTATGCACCAACACACCCGGCATGGCCATAGGATCGATCTTACGTTCTCTAAATGTCTCCACTATGACCATTCCCGTTTCATATTCGTAGGCCGTTTTGATCTCCTGGTCCGTCATGTCCCGCGTACAAGGAATATCCCCATAAAAATAATCCGCCTGCGTAGTACCAAGCGCCGTCAGATCTTTTCCTGCCTGTGACCAACTCGTTGCATAAGGGGAATGGGTGTGGACGATACCGCCGATGTCATGAAAATGGTTATACAGGCAGACATGCGTCGGGGTATCGGATGAAGGCTTCAAATCGCCCTCCACAACTTCACCCTGAAGATTCACGACCACCATCTTTTCCGGGGTCAGACCCTTATAATCCACACCGCTCGGTTTGATCACCACGAGACCTAATTCCCGGTCAATGCCACTGACGTTTCCCCAGGTAAAGGTGACCAGTCCGTGCCCAGGTAACGCTTGATTCGCTTTACAAACCTCGCTTTTCAAATCCTGTAAATTCATGTATGCCACCTCGAATTATGACCTATGTTCTTAGCTTTGTTACTAAATCGTCTATGTAAAATAGACTTACTGCAGTATGTATAATTATCTCCTTAGACAACCGTTTACAGATAAACGGAAGCCTAAGGAGAATCATTCATGGATGATTAATCATCCATTCTAGGTCTGATGCTTTCTTCCGCCTGTTCAAGTGCTTCTTGTGGAGTTTGCGCTTGCTCCCGAATAACATTAAACATCACATTGGTATCTATTTCATCCAACACATCCGGCGTATTCGGCATGATATGGACACCTTCAACCTCATCCCGGATACCAAGCAGAATGTCAAAGATATCGTCATGGAAGTAATCATAGAATTCATTATCTGCCAATAATTCTTCATCATCCCAAACATCCCATCGTGGCGGGTCAAACCCTAATTCTGTCCACAAATTAATGTTTCCTTCGTAGGACATTTTCGCAAAATATAAAAACTCTTTTGCCAAATCCACGTTATCTGATTGACTCGTCACAGATGTACCAGTACCACCCATACCTACTGTTCTTGCATCCGATTCATCAAACACAGGCATTGGTCGAATCTCCATTTTCCCTGAAAGGTCCGGCATATCTGCCAAGAAACTTGACATGTAGAAGAGCGGCATTAAAGCAGAACCTGCACCACCGTTATTCATAAAGCCGAAATATTCTTCCGAATGATTATGCTCCCCCGGAGTTACTTGAGCAATCTCATGTTCATTAACAAGGTCTGAGACAAACTGCAGCGTTTCAATATTCATGTCATTTGCTAAAGTTAACTCTCCGTTTTCATCAAAAAAGTCGGAACCTCGCTGTGCAACAAACGGCCATAAACCATACCAGTTTGTCGAGATAGTTGTCATTGGAACATCTGCCTGTTCAACAACTTGCTGACCCGCTTCGATGTAGTCATCCCACGTAACGATCTCATCAATGTCTACTCCAGCCTCATCCATAATTTCCGTATTGTAATACATAACCGTTGCGCCTAAATGGGTTGGTGCTCCGTAATAAGTGTCATCCTGCCCATAGATATCAAGCCGCTCTGTAATAAAATTATCTAATTCATCATCGATTAAATCATTCAAAGGTTCTAATTGAACGTCCCCTAATAAAAAGTTCGGAAATCTCGCTATTTCAATATCAGCAAGGTCTGGAGCCCCTGAACCTGATTGCAAAGAGAGCAACAGATTGTTATGCATCTGATCAAATGGATAAACTTCAGCAGTCAGTTGAATGGGGTTATCTTCGTTTTCTTCGTTCCATCTTTCAGTAGCATTCTCAAAAAAAGTTGCATGTGTTTCAGCAAAAGTCCAAAAAGTCAGCTCAGTTGCTCCTTCAATATCTTCACCTGCAACAACAACTTCGTCAGCTTCCCCATCTGCTTCATTCCCGCCTTGATCCCCGTCAGCATTGCCTCCATTTTCATCATCGCCACCACAAGCAGCCAATAATACCATCGAGCCAACCACAGCAGAGTAATGCCAAAATCTTTTCATAAGTGATTCCTCCCTTTTTTGTTAACGCTTACACCGCAAGCGTTTTAACCTTTGACTCTCACTTGAATCTGAAACATGACTATTGCGAACTCTCGACACATTGAATAATTCAAGTGTTGGTTTTGATTATAATAAACATATACGTATAAGTCAACGGTTTTTATTTCTACCCATTTGTAAAAAATACTCTTTATTGATTGTATGAAAATGTCGTTATAACACAATATAAATAACGTTTTCTGACATATTAGCGGAGATTCAATATTACACTTGCACACGAAACTCATGTGTTATATAATCCATTCAAGAACATATACGTATAAGTTAATTCGTTTGTAATCGCTTCATTTTATTAAGGGGGTTTTGTTCGATGAAAGACAAGGTGCCATCTTGCTCTGACAGAAAGTTATGAACCGTAAATGAACTGATCCAGTCATTAAAATAAGGAGGCTTAATCCATGTCAACAAAATCTGAAAGAGTGTCGAAAAAGACCAGTCGGTCCAATATTTTGTATTCAAAAACATGGGCACCATACATTTTCGTTTCTCCTTTCATCCTTTCATTCCTATTATTATCACTTTATCCAATGATCAGTGCTCTTAACATGAGTTTTCAAAGAGTCGTCCCTGGCCAGGTTGAATATATAGGATTTTCCAATTACGAACGAGTTTTCAATCCCGTCTTTTATACGGCGTTGCAGAATACAACGATCTATGTGGTTTGGACGGTTGTCATTCTGACCATTATCCCGATGATCTTAGCTATCTTCTTAAATCATCGCTTAATCAAATTCACCAATTTCTTCAGAGCATCTATATTTATTCCGGCATTAACTTCCGTCATCGTTGCCGGTACAATCTTTCGAATGATTTTCGGTGAATCAGATGCCGCTTTCGCGAACCAATTTATTCAATTTTTTGGATTCGAGCCGGTTGAATGGAGGTACAGCGCTGGTACCGCAATGTTTTTGATGGTCGCATTAGCGTCCTGGAGATGGATGGGGGTTAATGTTCTTTACTACCTTGCTGCCCTGCAAAATGTCAGTAAAGATTTATACGAGGCTGCGGATATTGACGGTGCAAACGCGTGGCAGAAATTCAGAAACGTTACGTTCCCGGCAATCAAACCTATTTTCATTTTCCTCTCAACCATCACAACGATTAATGGGTTTCGCATGTTCGAAGAAAGTTTTGTTTTCTTTGAAACAACGTCACCCGGCAACATCGGCTTAACGATGGTCGGATATATCTACTCCGAAGGCATTCAGAGAAATGACATGGGCTTTGGTGCAGCAATCGGCATTGTTCTCCTCGGCATTATCTTCATTGTCAGTCTGATTCAATTGTACTTAACCGGTGCATTTAAAAAGGAGGATTCATAAATGAAGTTCTCGAATTTAAATGCTAAAGAAAAAACAGCATCTGTCGGACTTATTATTTTCTTTAGCTTAATTTCACTCGTCGCATTATTCCCGGTAATATCTTTGATCGTTGCATCATTCAGCCCTTCTTCTGATTTAATGCGATTCGGGCTGGCTCCGGAATTGTTTTTCTCAGCTTTCACAATGGAGAACTTCGACGTTTTATTCGGCGGAGAAGCTGGTGCATATTGGCGCTGGTACTTAAACAGTCTGATCATCTCCGGTGTATTGATTGTTATTTCACTGTTTTTCTCTTCACTCGTCGGCTACGCGCTGGCATTGTATGAGTTTAAGGGGAAACGATTCATCTTTATTCTCGTTTTGCTCATATTAATGATTCCATTCGAAATCCTGATGCTGCCACTTTATACGATGATGATCAACCTCAGACTCGTTGACACCTATTTTGGTGTCATGCTGCCACTGATTGTCGCTCCAATCACCGTGTTCTTTTTCAGACAGTATTGTCTGGGTCTCCCTAAAGAATTAATGGAGTCCGGAAGAGTAGATGGTTGTACTGAATTTGGGATTTACGCCAGGATCATGGCACCTTTGATGCTTCCTTCATTTGCCGCCATGGCCATTTTAACTGGTTTGATGAGCTGGAATAACTTTCTTTGGCCATTAATTGTGCTGCGTTCAAACGATATGTTTACACTTCCGGTTGGTTTGGCGACGCTTTTGACACCATACGGGAATAACTATGAAATTTTGTTCTCAGGTTCAGTCATGGCGATTATTCCGATCATCATTCTGTTCTTGTTCTTCCAACGTTTTTTCATTGCCGGACTCACTTCAGGTGGCGTAAAGGGTTAATTGTTCAGAATGACAGGAGGACATTATGATTGTATCTAAATTAGAAGAAGCATTTCGGTTTATCAGCAGGTTTGCTTTATTAAATCTCACCTGGCTTGGTTACACGCTCATCGGCGCAGTTATTCTTGGTTTATTCCCGTCAACTGTTGCCCTGTTTACGATGGTTCATCGCTGGATCAGTCAGGACGCGGAGTCACCAATCATCAAACCTTTCCACCAGACGTTTAAAAGCTATTTCTGGAAAGCCAATCTGGTTGGCTGGCTATTTACAGGGATCGGGGCTTTGCTTTATTTGAACTATCACCTGATTTCTTCATCAGAGGGAGCTGTCCCGTTACCTGTGACCATTTCATTTCTATTGATTATTGTCATCTACACCCTGCTGATTGTGTCACTCTTTCCGGTATGGGCGTATTATAAAGGCGGGGTTAAAAATGCCATCCTTCAGTCATTCCGGTTTGTTTTCGGGAGAGTTCATGTTGCCATCAGTTTTGCGATGATTGTTTGGGCAAGCCTCTATTTATCTCTGGCATTTCCTGCGTTTATTATCTTTTTCACCGGGAGTCTATTGGCATATATATTAATGTGGTTCTTTAATCGGACCATCTACAAATTACAACTCAAGGCAAATCTTTTATAAGAAGGTGGATCACATGAAAAAAGCTAATGTATTACTCGACAAAAGCGCCATCATTGGCAAGGTCGATCAACGGATATATGGTTCTTTTATCGAACACATGGGCCGGGCTGTATATGGCGGAATCTATGAACCTGGTCACCCTGAAGCAGATCAACAGGGATTCAGAAAAGATGTCATTTCCCTCATCAATCAATTGAACGTGCCCATCATTCGTTATCCCGGGGGAAACATGCTTTCAGCTTATAACTGGGAAGATGGCGTCGGATCAAAGGACGAACGCCCTCGCAGACTCGAATTGGCATGGCAAGTGATAGAAACCAATCAATTTGGAACGAATGAATTCATGGACTTTGCCAAAAAAGTCAATTCAGAAGTCATGATGGCCGTCAACCTTGGTACACGAGGGATTGATGCTGCAAGAAATTTAGTAGAATACTGCAATCACCCGAGTGGTTCCTACTGGAGTGATCAGCGAAGAGAACACGGCTATGAGGAACCTCATAAGATTAAGACGTGGTGCCTTGGAAATGAAATGGACGGAAGCTGGCAGATGGGACAGAAAACGGCAGAAGAATATGGCCGCCTCGCCGCCGAAACCGGAAAGGCCATGAAACAGGTAGATCCGGACATCGAACTGGTCTCCTGCGGCAGTTCCGGTTCAGGAATGCCTACATTCCCTGAATGGGAAGCAACGACGCTGAATCACACCTACGAATTGGCTGATTACGTCTCCCTTCATCAGTATTTCGGAAACCCGGATAATGACTCTCAAAATTACCTTGCCAGCACCATGGAACTCGATCATTTCATCAACACCGTCACATCGGTATGTGATTATATTAAAGCGAAGAAACGCAGCAAAAAAACGATGATGCTCAGCTTTGATGAGTGGAATGTCTGGTATCATTCTCATGAAGATGATAAAAACCTGGAAAAGTGGCAGATCGCTCCACCGCAATTGGAAGATCGTTATAATATGGAGGATGCACTGCTTGTTGGCGGCATTCTGATTACGTTCCTGAAACATGCGGATCGGATCAAAATGGCCTGTTTGGCTCAACTGGTTAACGTTATCGCACCAATAGTAACAGAGAGTGGCGGCGACGCCTGGAAGCAAACGATCTTTTATCCATACATGCACGCTTCATTGTACGGTAAAGGGTCTTCTTTACAGACGATTGCTTCTATGCCTAAATTCGACACCAAGGATTTTACCGATGTGCCTTATGCAGACACGGCCGTTACGTATGATGAGGAATCCGAAGAACTTACGATTTTTGCATTGAACAGGCATCTCCAGGAAGACGTTCTGGTTCAATTTTCAATGAAAGATTTTAAGTCTTTTAAAGTCATCGAACACATCGTCCTTGAGAATCCTGATCTCAAATTGACGAACACTGCTTTAAAACAAAATGTAGCGCCACATCATTCAGGTGAAAACCATTGGGAAAACGATGAGCTTCAGGTGAAATTAAACAAAACATCCTGGAATGTTATTCGTTTGAAAAAGCAGTCGTCATAATTCTCCATTTTTGATGAGCACTGACCTGTGTGTGAAAAGTATCAATATTCAAGAAGACAACTGACCGACTCTCAAATAACCTCAGTCTGTAGCAATCCGTTTTTGTCATAAAATCTTCTTTTGTATGTTTCAACTGATTTGCAGTATAATGAAAGCATGTCTCCGAGTCCGTTTCACCTGTGGCCGTTTCCGCTATGGTGAACGGACCTGAGTGATTCGGTCAACCGGATCATTCACGGGGTTCGAGGCGGAAACGCGCGGACCTTCCTTTGTTGTAAAGGAGGCGCTTCATTGATGCAGTCAATCAAGAGGCGCGGGTTCTTTACCGCGCCTCTTTTTGTATAGTAACCTGGGGGGGGAATTTTCATGTTCATCAAAACAGGTCTTTTGTTATCTTTTCTATCCATCCTGATATTCGGAACCGCATGCAACTCTGAGAATGCCAGTGATGACACTGTCAAACTCTCCATTGCCGCAGCTTCCGATTTGGGGCCCGCTTTCAATGCCTTAAAAGACGATTATGAAGAGGAGCGTGGTGTGGAACTGTCGTTTTCGTTCGGCTCGACCGGACAACTGGCTGATCAAATTGAAAATGGTGCACCATTCGACGTATTCGCCTCGGCGAATGTGTCCTTTATCGATCGACTGATTGAAACAGACGACATCATTGAAACGTCTGCCACACCTTATGCATTTGGCAGAATCGGTTTAATGATGAACAGTGAAAATGAAGGGCTTGCTGAAACCATGGAGGATCTAAGGTCACCGGATATCGGCCGGATATCGATTGCCAACCCCGCTCACGCGCCATACGGAATGGCCGCAGAAGAAGCGCTTTTTTTCCAGTGGTTTGCACGATGATGTAAAAGACAAGCTTGTCTATGGCCGTAATATCACCGACGCATTTGTTCAAATTGAAACCGGCAATGCGGAAGTCGGCATCATTGCCTACTCATTAGGCATTGCCAATGAAGAGGACTATCATTTTGTATTACTCGATGAAGAACTCCATGATCCGATTGAACAGGTCATCGGTGTCGTCAGTTATTCCGATCATACCGATGAAGGCCAGGCTTTTATTGATTTCATAACAACGGGTTCAGGCAAAGAGGTTATGGAGAATTACGGCTTCATTGTGCCAGAAGAGTTATCATGATGGATATTTCCTTATTCCCATTATTCCTCTCACTTCGTGTCGCATTGACGGCGACGTTTCTGGCGATTCTGATCGGCATTCCCATCGCTTATTATTTACATAAAACCGATACACGGTTCAGCACACTGATCGATACATTGATCACGCTGCCAATCGTCCTCCCGCCCACCGTTCTCGGCTATTACCTGCTCGTGCTGCTCGGACGCAACAGCGGCATCGGACGCTTTCTTGAAGATCATTTCGGTATCACGATTGCCTTCACGCCTGCAGGAGCTGTCGTTGCGGCCCTCGTCGTATCGATTCCATTTATGATCAAATCGGCAAAAACGGCCTTCAGTTCTGTTGGTGAAGATGTCCTTCATTCTGCCGCGATTCTCGGGCGATCCCGTATCAATATTTTTCTCACGATCACCATTCCGCTTGCCTGGCGGGGGATCGTTGCCGGCATGACCATGACATTTGCCAGAGCCTTGGGCGATTTCGGCGCAACGCTGATGATCGCCGGGAGTATACCCAATGAGACGATGACCATGCCCATTGCGATCTACGACGCACTCCTCGCAGGGGACCGGGTCATGGCAAACACACTGGTCGCCATTATGACCATCGTTGCCGTCACCATCCTCTATACCATTAACCGTTTGGAAAAACGGGTCATTCAAGGGTGAATGCCATGCTGGACGTACAAATTCATAAACAGTTCCCGGAATTCACACTCGACATTGCCTTCTCTGTTAAGCCAGGACTGACGGGGATACTCGGTCCTTCCGGCTGCGGAAAAAGCCTAACCTTACAGGCACTTGCCGGTGTTTTAAAACCGGATAATGGGAAGATCATCATGGACGGCGAAACCTGGTATGACAGTCAGCGGAAAATTCACCTTTCCCCGCAGCAACGACAGACCGGTTACGTTTTTCAAAGCTATGCCCTCTTCCCACACTTGACTGTCGCAGAGAATATCGCGTACGGCTTGAAAGGTCGGCCAAGAGAAGAAATCCGAAGTTCAGTCAGCGACTGGCTCGACCTGATCAAGCTGAGGGGGTTTGGTCAACGCTACCCCGGACAATTATCAGGTGGCCAAAAGCAGCGGGTAGCGCTTGCCCGGTCGATGATCACCGAACCGAAGCTTCTGCTTCTGGATGAACCTTTTTCAGCACTCGATCAGCACATCCGCCGCCAGCTCGAGGAAGATATGCTGCGACTTTTGGGTGAACACTACAACGGAATTGCACTGCTTGTGACCCACAACATCGAAGAAGCCTACCGGCTTGGTGAAAATGGGATGCTCTTCTCTGAAGGAAAAGTACTTCAGCAAGGAGACCGCAGCGACGTTCTCACCCGTCCAAAATCCATTGCCGCTGCAGAAATTCTCGGGATCGAAAATATATTTCCTAGCGAATTCCTGCAGGTCGAAGCGCCAGGAGCCCTGAGCATCGGGGAGGCTGCATTTACTTCGCCCAAAGATCACGCCTCTCCACAAGGAATCGCCGTTCATGCCCACCACCTCCGCATCCTGCGAGAGACGGAAACGAATCTCCCCAATCAATTTACCGCAACGGTTGAACGCATCATCCCCGGCGTTCGCCAGGGCATGATCCACGTGACAATCGGCGGGGTAAGCTGGCGGATTGTCGCAGAAGATACCTCCCGCTATCAGTCAGGTGATACCTTAACCATTCATATTCCGCAAGATGCCCTTATTCCTCTTGCACCTTAAACGATCGACACCCGCGATGGCGGGTGTCTTTTTCATTCAAATCATTGCTTGAATGTATCCCCTTCCCCATGCTATAGTTTAATCAAATGAAAATTTGAATGAGTGGAGGAAGATGAACATGACTCAACTGGATACCTGCGAGATCTACCAATACGATCAGGAAAAGGTCAGCGCCGCAAAAAAAGCCTTGGCGCAGTCCCCTATACAATTCGCCGCGAACCTCTTTAAAGCATTAGGTGAAGAGAACCGGGCAAAAATTGCCTATGCGCTCTGTCATAATGATGAGCTCTGCGTCTGTGACCTGGCGAATATTATCGACGCTACAGTCGCCACAACTTCTCATCACTTAAGAACGTTGTATAAACAGGATATCGTCAAATTCCGCAAAGAAGGAAAGCTCGCCTTCTACTCGTTGGATGACGACCACATCCGACAGCTTGTGATGACTGCTCTTGAACATGCCAAAGAAGGGGTGAACGCTCATGGGTGAACCAAGACTTGATAACACTGCAAAATCTGTTCAGATAAGCCATGCCACTTATCGTATCGAAGGATTATCCTGAGCGATTTGTGCCGAAACGTTCGAAAAGAACGTGAGACACCTGGAGGGTGTCTCTGATGCGAAAGTGAATTTTGGAGCAGCAAAATTAACCGTATCCGGTGAAGCAACCATCGATGAACTTGAAAAAGCAGGGGCATTCGAAGGGATCCGCGTCCGCCCGGAACACGGTCAACCAGAAACACCGGTTTCATTTTGGAAGCAAAAAGCAAACTGGAATGTGTACGCGTCGATTGTTTTACTGATCACTTCCCTTCTGTTTGCCGGAGTCGCAGGTATGGATCACCCCGCCACTACCATTGGCTTTTTGCTGGCCATCATCCTAGGCGGCTACTCCCTTTTTCAAAAAGGCTTCAGAAACCTTGCAACCTTCACTTTTGATATGAACACGCTCATGACCATTGCTGTCATTGGCGCAGCTCTCATTGGTGAGTGGGTGGAAGGTGCTGTGGTTGTCATTTTGTTTGCCATCAGTGAGGCCCTTGAACGTTTTTCCATGGACAAAGCCCGGCAATCAATCTCATCACTCATGGCTATTGCGCCAAAAGAAGCACTCATTAAACGTCATGGTGAAGAACGGTCTGTTCACGTGTCGGATATTCAAATCGGTGACGTGATGATCGTCAAACCTGGACAAAAGCTTGCCATGGATGGCGTTGTAATAAGCGGGCTCTCCACAATCAATCAGGCCGCGATCACCGGGGAAAGTGTCCCGGTCACAAAAGACATCGCAGATGAGGTCTTTGCCGGCACACTCAATGAGGAAGGGTTCCTGGAAGTCGAGGTGACCAAGCGGGCAGAAGACACAACCATCGCAAAAATTATTCACCTGGTAGAAGAAGCACAGGCCGAGAAAGCACCGTCTCAAAAATTTGTAGACCGCTTTGCGGCCTATTACACACCAGCTGTGATTGTTCTTGCGATTCTCGTCATGACCGTTCCCCCGCTTACAATGGGGGCTCCTTGGGACCAGTGGATTTACCTCGGCCTCGCCACATTAGTGGTAGGATGTCCATGTGCGCTCGTGATATCGACACCCATTGCTGTCGTCACGGCCATCGGGAATGCAGCAAGAAACGGCGTTTTGATCAAAGGCGGAATCCACTTGGAGGAAGCAGGTGGTCTGAAGGCGATTGCGTTCGATAAGACCGGTACATTGACGATGGGCACACCTGCCGTCACCGATATCATCACCTTCAGCCGTGCTGAACACGATTTGCTCTCGCTTGCGGCTTCGTTGGAAAAAAGCTCGCAGCATCCACTTGCTTCAGCCATTATGCGAAAAGCAAAAGACGAACAGATCGCCATCCAGGACGTGTTTGAGTTTCAATCGATCACCGGCAAGGGTGTCGCCGCCCGCATCGACGATGTCCGTTACTATGCCGGCAGCCCTGATTTATTTACAGAGTTGAACATCGAGCTGACCGCTTCTTCCGCAGAAATGATTGATCAGCTTCAGACAGACGGAAAAACCGTCATGGTCTTTGGAACCGATCTGGGGATTGAAGGACTCATTGCTGCAGCAGATGAAGTAAGGCCTGTTGCGAAAAGCGTCATACGTGACTTAAACCAGATGGGGATCGACACCGTGATGTTAACCGGTGACAACGAGCGAACCGCCACAGCAATCGGAAAGCAGGCAGGCGTTACAGAAGTGGAATCAAAACTTCTGCCGGAAGATAAACTGAATCACATTCACAGACTCCGTGAAGGAAAGAAACACATTGCCATGGTGGGTGACGGCGTCAACGACGCACCTGCACTCGCAGCAGCGAATTTAGGAATTGCCATGGGCGGGGCCGGGACGGATACAGCTCTTGAAACGGCAGACATCGCGCTCATGTCTGATGATCTGTCGAAACTGCCCTACACCGTTTCCTTAAGCCGAAAAGCTCTGCGCATCATCAAACAGAACATCTCATTTTCCCTTGGGCTGAAGGCACTGGCTCTGCTCCTGGTGATTCCCGGCTGGCTCACATTATGGATTGCCATTCTGGCAGATATGGGCGCCACCCTGCTCGTCACGGCCAACAGTCTCCGTCTCATGCGAAACGACAAGAAGCACCCCGACCATTACTGATGGTTGAGGTGCTTGTTTCTGTTATTCGCAAAAGCCTTAGTTGCACGTATACTTCAATCCTTTAACAAACGTATACATTCCTATGAAGTGTAAAAAGAAGGCTGATAAACTCAGCCTTCCCGTAAACAAACATCGTATTTGCATTAAGCCAATTGAACCGAAATCGCGCTCACTTCACCATTTCGAATTGCTTCTGCCCGTTTTCCGAGCACTTCATCAGCCTGACATTCTTCCGTTCCAGCATCCAGATACGTCAGTGAATACGATACCGGCTTCACGGCATTTTCACCGAAAGTACTTCGCTGATCCGGGTTATGATATGTTACTTCGCAGCCCTTGAACAATTGGAATGATACTGTGTTTTGATCAGTAAAGAAATCTGCAGGGAGTGCCGGGTTCAACTGAAACTTCAATTGCCCTTCTGCAACCGTAAACGGCTTCGACGCTCCCATCATGACAAGCCACATTTGCAGAAATTCAACCGTAGAGCCGCTCAACCGTGCCACAAAGCCACGCCCGTGAACAGTTGCATCCGGGTTTGCAGAACTTGCGATGAACGATGAATTCTCCAGTGTGCTGCGCCCGTACATTTCCGGATCGAGAAACGGAATCAGTGCCTGATGAATATCCTGGTAGAAGTCTTCATAGAGTCCGCTTTTCAAGGTTTCCAAATGATACTTATAAGCCATATGCAAAAAGATCGACTCATTCTCGAGCCAGCCCGGGGTAAAGGCTTTCGCCCGGCCGATGTCACTCGTTTCATCTTTGATCGGCATCGACGTCTTATACATGTTCAACTTCTGATCAAACAGGTTCGATGACTTGACCTGATCATACAACTGCTTCGCACCTGCCGGATCAGATACCTTCATCTTTTTGACAATGCCTTCTAGAAATGGTGTCACTGCCACCGGCTTTAATGCCAGCTCTGAGAAGTCACCATTCTCAGGCAGTTCGCCGTCCAATTCGAAATAGACATACGTCGGAATCAATTCACCGTAGTCATTTACAGCGTCCACGCTCTTCTTGGTCAGCTTTCGAAAAGCAGTAACGGCCTGACGAACCGCGTTCACATTCAGGACACCTTCCGTCACCGGTCCTTCGGGGAGTTTACTTCGGAATGCTTCACGAACCTGTGCCCGCTCGTCCCACTCTTTTATTTCGTCTGCTGCAGGCGCCTCAATGACGCGGGTCAATGCTTTGATCATGACGACCGCTTCCACCGGTAAGTGTGCTTCACGCGCACCGTTTTTTTCAAGAAGATTCAACAGTCGCTTCAATTCCATCAGCTCAGACGTGCTTGCACCAAGCAGTCCTGGCAGCCCGTTTAAGGAGTCGTTCCACCCAGGCTTCCCGGCTTCCATTTCAATACCCAATCCAAATGGCGCAATGGCTGCGGTTTTCGTTGCCGCGAGTAAGAGCAATTTTGAAAACAGGTTCGTTTCATAGCGCTCACCAGAGGCGTCCGTAAGCCATAATGATTGTTCTCCCCGCTTTTGTGCGGCGAGCATTTCTTCATCTTCCTCAATCGCATCGTATTGACGCAGTCCCTTCCCGTCAACCATACGATACGTAACCTGACGTGGTAAAATCCTGGCAGGACTGTGATAGAACGGGTAGTTTTTCGTTGTGAAAAATGCTTCTGCCTGGTCCGGATAAACACCAAGGAAGCTGTCGATAAGATCAAGATTATACGTCCAATGATCAACCCAGAACCCTTCACCGTGATCCGCATCAATGGATTCCAGGCTGTTCTTCAAGACGTCCTGTAACAAGACTTCAAAGTCTTCTCTCAGTGTAATGCCTTGATCTTCAATGGCATGAAGCAACTCCCCAGGGGTAAAGCGATCCGTAAAGAAAGGCTCCAGTTTCTTCGCATCGTCATGATCCATTGCCTTTCGGAGCACTTCAGGAAGGTTCTTCCCTGCTTTGAATGTCGTGCCTTTAACCACCAATGGGTTATAGCCATCAAGCTGAATCAGACTCATAAACTGCCGGACGTTGCTGTCATGCACCCGCGGTTCGAACAAAACATCACACCGCCGGTTCTGATTCACGTCCCGGTAGTTGCCGTTCCCTTGAGAATAGAATGTCGGGCTGATGGAGAAAAAGTTGTAATCCCGCTCCAGGTCGCCGTGTTTTCGGGAATACAGATAGAAAACCTGTCCCGGATCCTGTCCGTATGCTTTCGGAAACCCGCCACGAAGGCCATTATCGAGGTAGTTCTGACGCGCATAGCTGTCGAAAACCGGATACGCCGTCTCGCAGGCCACTGCGTTTGTCAGTTCATCCGTCACCTGAACCGCCTGTTCTTTTTTCGCCAGCATGGCATCCTTTGTAAACAGGTTCTCAACAAATGTGGCGACTTCTCCTTTATGACGGCCATGGCCGATCAGAGTGAGTATCGTTACCGCTTCACCTGGTTCGAGCGTTGTCTGTACCGGTGTGAATCCGCAGGCTACCCGGTTGGTGGTTTGCTGCGTTGATACGGATTGACGCTCGATTCCATTTTCGATGAAACCTTTCGGCACCTGTAAGGACGTGTCCATGCCAAAGACCGTTGACGGATCGGTAACCGGTGCCACGCGCTCTTCCTGGCCGTGATTCACAACCATGGATGCGTAGAAGTTTCCTTCATGAATCTCTTTGACCTCAGCCGTGTCACCCATACTGCCTCTCAGCGTATAAAAGGCAACGTCTGCTGCTGCTTCCTCCACATCAAACCAGCTTTTCAATGTGTTTCCGAGTTCTTTGTATGCGGCATTACTGACGCCGCTCGGCATCACTTTTGGCATCCCGTCAAGGAGTTCAATCTGTTGCGGAGCGTCCGTGATGTTTTTAATCGTCACATGCCGGATCAGGCCGCCAACCGCTTCGCCAGGGATCGTGACATAATCCACATCCATGTCAATCCCTGCTGTTTTATGCTGGTAGCGAAGTGACAACGCATTTTCCTGTACGCGCATGGATTCAGTCACAACCGGGTTACTGGATTCCGTTGCGGAAAATGGCTCCACAAAAAACGCGCCTGATTCACCGTTAATCTTCAAAAACGTACGAAAACCCTGCTGATAAATGGTTTGATACGTTTTATCAGCGGGGTGGAATTCCATAATGGCATGGTCCTTATCCTGAATCCCGAAGGAAGCAATTCCCTGTCCGCGATTCACATAAAATGCCCACACTGGAATGCCTTTCTCCCCGGCAATGCCGGGGAGAAAGCTTGAAAAGGGGGCTTTATTCTGAAAGTCATCCACTTGGAATGACCTGTCCAGATTCAGTCGGTACATAATCAAATCGTCCTTTCCATCCAGAAAATCAAGTTAACTTTTGACAGCGCCGTCTGCAATACTTCTGATGAAGAGTTTGTTAAACATCAGGAATACAACAACCAGCGGCACGGTAGCCCAGAAGGTACCGGAGAGAATCATCCCGAAGTCACGGCTTCGGTCATCCATAAGAGACCGGAGTGCAACCTGAATCGTCTGGCTGGACTGGTCCTGCAGAACAACGAGCGGCCAGAGGTAGTCACCCCAAACGAACATGAATACGATGATACCAAGTGTCGCAAAGGCCGGCAGAATAACCGGTACAACGATGTTCCAGTAAATCCGGAAGTTTGAACATCCGTCGATGCGTGCAGCCTCAATAATTTCATCAGGTACAGCACTGGCGACATATTGTCTCATCCAGAAGATCCCGAATGCGTTCATCAGACCTGGAACAATAATGGCCCGAAGATCACTTAACCAGCCGAGCTCGGTGATGATGAAGTACGTTGGGATCAGCCCAAGCTGTGGCGGTATCATCATCGTACCGAGAATAAAGATGAACAGTACAGTCCGACCCGGAAATTGCAGTTTTGCAAAGGCAAAACCGGCGATCGAGGTTAAGAGCAATACACCAACTGTTATAGACGTTGCGACGATCAATGAATTCAACATCGTTTGAAAGAACGGAATGCTGTTTAATACGTTTTGAAAGTTGATGACAAGCTGGTCACCTGGAAACATGACAGGTGGTGTACGGTTGATCATTTCGTTTGAGTTGGTTGCCATGACAAACATCCAGTAGAAAGGGAACAGGGATGCGAGCGAAACAATCGTCAAACCAATGTATAATAGGATTTTCGCGATGACGGTCTTTTGCGTTTCTGACTTCATTATTTCACACCTACCTTCTTCGACTGGCCAATCCGGTTGGCGAAGTACATATTCGAGATGGACATCACAATGATGATGAAGAAGAGCACGATAGCCGTTGCAGATGCCGTTCCGAAGAAGTTACTGACGAAGGCGTCACGGTAGAGATACAACACAACGGTAATCCCTTCTGTTCGCCCCGCTCTTCCCTGGAAGATGTGAGGCTCGGCGAAAACCTGAAGTGCACCGATCGTAGCTGTGAACACCGTGAAAATGATGAACGGCTTCAACATCGGGATCGTCACATACCAGATTTGCTGACGGACAGAAGCGCCGTCAATCTTTGCGGCTTCATACAAATCGTTCGGAATACTCTGCATACCTGCCAGATAAATAATCATGTTATACCCGACCCAGCGCCAGAAAATCATCGTTGCAATGGCAAACTTGGTTCCCCATTCAGAACGGGTCCACGTAACCGGATCAGCACCAAACATGCCGATGAAGGAGTTCACGAGGCCTGATGCCTGGTTACTGAAGATGACACTGAACACGATCGCTACGGCTACGATGGACGTGACGTAAGGCAAAAAGATCGCAAGACGGAAAGCACTTTTCGCTTTGATCAAAACGGAGTTCAGGGCGAAGGCCAACAGCAGTGCTGCAAGAAGCTGCGGGGCTGTCCCCATCAAACCGATGATGATCGTGTTATACAAGGATTTCCAAAAAAGCGGATCATTAAAAATGATGATGAAGTTATTAAACCCGACGTATTCCATCGGACCGAGACCGTCCCAGCGGAAGAACGCCAGATAAAAACTGAACAGGATCGGGAACAACCCGAAAACCGCAAACAAGAAATAGAATGGTGAAATAAACAGGTAACCGGATGCCATGTTCTTTTGCCTCTGTGAAAACTTACGACGCTTCGGCTCTTTCGGCGCCGTTGGCTCTCTGTCTTTTAACTCTTTGAAGCCCTCATTGGAATCAGACATATGAATCCTCCTCTTGTGTGATAGAACTTAATTGGTATTGGTTTTGAAAAACAGCGTATAAGTAGTGAACTTCAAGTATCGCGTACCTTTCAAAACCAATAACCAGGCAAAAAAATTGCAGCGGGTACGATGATTCATCATACCCGCTGACAATCACCTTTATCGGCTGATACGCTGATCAACTCGGTTAAGGATATCTTCCCACTCTTCTTCAGGATCGATGCCATCATAGACGTTGTCAAGACCTGCTAAGATCTCACTGTTCACGTCGCCATACATCGGTCCTTGGTAAACGTGTTCACCATCGAGTGCAGATTCTGCAAATACTTGAGCAGTTTCCTGTCCACCAAAGTAGTCACTTGTGTAATTTTGGAAATCTTCCATTTCATACACAGACGGTGTAGACGGGAAGAGGCCCATGTTGTCAAAAGCTTTCATCTGCTGTTCAGGCGCAAGGAGCCACTCCATGAACGCATACGCTTCTTCAGGGTGTTCAGTCTGGTCAGGCATTGTCATATACGATCCGCCCCAGTTTCCGCCACCTTCAGGTACCTGGATAATTCTCCATTTTGTTGCATCAGGTGCGTTGTCCTGGATAACACCTTGCATC
Organism: Salisediminibacterium beveridgei; assembly: GCF_001721685.1. GTDB lineage: Bacteria > Bacillota > Bacilli > Bacillales > Salisediminibacteriaceae > Salisediminibacterium > Salisediminibacterium beveridgei. Next base: position 3,227,878 of record NZ_CP012502.1, read on the forward strand.
CATGCAGGTGCCATCATGGAAGCGAAGCCGCCTTCAGCCATGCCGGATCCCCACTCAGGTGTCCACATACCAAGATTTTCAATATACCCTTGTTCAATCATGTCAGAAGTTGTCATGAAAGCATTTCTTACATAATCTGTTGATTCAAGAATCAACTCATCTTCTTCGTTGAAGTAAGACTGCGGAGCCTGGTCACGGACTGCGTTATAAAACGTTTCCGGGTTGCCGGACATTGGCTTTCCTGTTTCTTCAAGAATTGTCGCTGCTGCTTCTTCATAGTCGTCCCATGTTTCAAGCATGGCTTCTAATTCTTCAGGCTCAGAAGGAAGGCCAGCTTCTTCAAATACGTCCGCACGATAGAACATCGCTGTCGGACCAACGTCAGTAGGAAGACCGAAGAGGAAGTCGCCATCTACGTTTTGTGCATTTTCCCAAGCCCAATCAAGATAGTCACCTTCAAGATCGCCGGCACCCATGTCAAACAGGTTTACGAATCGGTCTTGTGCGGATTTGTACCCATCCATTTCAGATACTTCGATCAATGCAAGGTCCGGCGCACCACTGCCAGCTGAGAGCGCTGTAAACAAGTTGTTGTGGTGGTCACCCATTTCAATTTCCTGGAAGTTGATGCTGACGTCCGGGTTTTCTTCAGCATATTCTTCTGCCAGTTCCGGGTAGCCTGTTGCACCGAAGAGCCAAACGGACAATTCCACGTCTGCATCCCCGTCACCAACTTCAGTTACTTCTGCATCATCGTTTTCTTCGTTCGCTTCGCCACTCGGGCTGTCTGCATTGTCACCATCCGGGTCCACGTTGTTGTTCCCGTCGTCATTACCGCCACACGCTGCAAGCACTGCGGACATACCGATGATGCTTGTTAAATAAAGATACTTTTTCATTGTCAATCCCCCTGTGTTGAATTAGTTTACTCGAAAGCCCATTTCGTTCCCTTCATGTTTGCTTCGCCCAAACCACTAAATCGGTTTCGTTCCTGTCAAAAAAAAGACGTTTTATGATGAGTGGTAGCTCTTTCATATCCAGGTTTGGGTGGAACAAAATTTCGAAAGCAACTAAATCGGTTTCGTAAGGCAATTGTAAGATCATTTGCTCCGAATGTCAACGCTTTCTTGGATTTTTTTTTTCGTTTTTTTTACAATCCCTTTACTCACGGGCTGAAATCCGCTGTAATTTCTCCATGTTCTGAAGAATGACAACTGTCACCAGGTAACTCATAATGCTCGCGGTGAAAAATAAATGGATCACCGGTAGCTGGTAACCGGCATACAGGATTATGCCAAACGCGAGCAGTAAGGATCCGGAATAAACCGGTGACAGCATCGCAAACGTAAAAGAGGCCTTCATCAACCCCCAAAACGAACGGGATTTATAGGCAAAGATGGCTGGCGCGTAAAGCAGAAACAGAATATACACCACCGTCAGGGCAATCAGAATCCCGAAAATGAACGTCATGAGGAAATGATCCATGCGGAGAACGATATACAAATCCGCATATAAAAAGAGTCCTGCAGCAAGCAGAATCAGCATCAAGACGTTTCCTTTAAGGAAGTTCTGCACAAAACCTTCATGGAAAACCCGGAAATCACTGCGTTCATCAGGGTCCGAAGACAAGCGGTCAAAGTGCACCTTGAAGAGTGCAATCGTTGCCGGTACGACTCCGAAAACCACTAACCCTCCGACCAGGGTGTACCCGATCCACAGCAGATTCAGGATTGCAAAGCGCATGAGCCATTCACTGATTTGCTGAAGTTTTTCCATATTCAGACACTCCCGATTTCATGACCCGTGGATTCCCGGACGATCAGATCCGGTTCTACTTTCAATGACGTACGCTCGATATTTCCCTGAATCAGATCCTTCAGAATATAAGCTGCCATACGGCCGATTTTATCCTTGTCCTGCCTGATGGTCGTGAGTGGCGGCTCTACATGTCTGGCCGCTGTAATGTCATCACAGCCAATGATGGCAAATTCGCGGATATCAAGTCCCTGGTCTTTGATCGCCCTCATTGCACCGATCGCCATCAAGTCGGATATCGCAAAGATTGCACGTGGTGTCCGCTCCTTTTTCAACAGTTCATTCATCTGCTTGTAGCCGCTGTCTTCGAAGAAGTCTCCGTAAACAATCCAGTCGTCCGGTGTCTGGAGGCCATATGCTTTGGCCCGCTCCCGAAACCCTTTTTCACGTTCATTTGAAATCAAGGATGATTCCGCACCGCCAATAAAGGCAATTTCCCTCTGACCGGAGAGATAGAAGTGTTCCACAGCCAATGCCGACACCTGGTTGTTATCTGTCATGATGTAACCGGAATGCGGTCCGTCCAATTGAATGTCCACACCGATACATGGAATATCGCTCTGGACGAGGTCATCTACCGATGGCTCTACGTGTTCCCCGCCGATGATGATGCAGCCATCAACGTTATAATGCTGGCATCGCTGGAGATAATTCTCATCCGCTTTATGGAACTTCTCATTCGAGAAAAACAACAGATCGTACCCTTCTGCGCCCATCGTCTTTTTGAATGTGCTGACCACCTCCACAAAGAACGGGTGATTGAAGTTCGCGTTGATTTTCCCTGCGTAGATGACACCGATCACTTTCGTCACTTTTTTCACCAGCGATTGCGCCGCATAGGATGGACGGTACCCGTGCTCGTCCATAAGTGCAAGGACCCGCTCTTTTGTTTTCATGCCTACATCGTCGTAATTGTTGATGATCTTAGACACCGTAGCCTGGGAAACCCCGGCCAGTTTGGCTATTTCCTTTATCGTCATCTTCATTTCTGATGCCCCTTTGCTGATGTCATTGAGAATTGCATTGCTATCGTCATTTGTTTTCATAAACACGGTTGAATCGTTACGAAATAGTTTCGTTTCAGATAGCTTATCACATTAGAAGATTCTTTGACAAAGGAATTCATATCAAATATAATTTGAACGAAACCGATTTCGATTCTGGCGGGCTTTATCGCCTGAATTTTTTTGTTAACGCTTACGTGAAAACTTCATTATACAATCAAGGAGGAGATACAATGATACATGAAAATTTGAAACCTTTCCCAACGGATTTTCTCTGGGGATCAGCTTCTGCTGCCTATCAGATCGAAGGTGGCTGGGATCAGGCCGGCAAAGGACCGTCCGTGTGGGATGTGTTTACGAAACAGCCCGGTACGACTTACAAGGATACGAACGGTGATGTGGCAGTGGATCACTACAACCGCTATGAGGAAGACGTGAAGCTGATGGCTGAAATGGGCTTGAAAGCGTACCGTTTTTCGATTGCCTGGACCCGGATTTTCCCTGCTGGTAAAGGTGAAATCAATGAAGCTGGGCTGGCATTTTACGACCGGCTCATCGATTCACTGATAGAACATCACATCGAGCCGATTATTACCGTCTACCACTGGGATCTTCCTCAGGCGCTGATGGATGACTACGGCGGCTGGGAATCAAGAGAGATCATTGAAGATTTCGACCGTTACTGCTCCGAGCTCTTCAAACGCTACGGGGACCGTGTGAAATATTGGGTCACTCTAAATGAACAGAATGTCTTTGTCGGACTTGGTTACAAAGCTGGCCTTCATCCCCCGGGCGTCAAGGATACAAAGCGTATGCATCAGGCAAATCACCATGCTTTTTGGCGAATGCCAAAGTGATTCAGTCGTTTCGTAAGCTGGTTCCAAACGGAAAAGTGGGCCCGAGCTTCGCACACGGACCGGTCTATCCGCTGGATGCACACCCGGACAACGTGCTGGCCATGGAGAACGCGGAAGAGATGAACAATCACTGGTACATGGACGTGTACGCCTGGGGCACATATCCCGAGATCACGATGAACTACTTAAAAGAGCAGGGGACGGCACCGGAAATTCTGCCTGGGGACATGGAACTGTTGGCTTCAGCCAAGCCGGACTTCATGGGGGTCAACTATTACCAGACGTCGACGGTGGCCACGAACCCGCTGGACGGTGTCGGTGAAGGGAAGATGAATACGTCAGGTAAAAAAGGGACGACTTCTGCTTCCGGAGTGCCCGGTCTTTACCGGAATGAAAAGAATCCGTATCTCGAAGCGACGAACTGGGATTGGGAAATCGACCCCGTCGGTCTTCGCATCGGCATGCGACGGATCAAGAACCGCTACAACCTCCCGATCCTGATTTCCGAAAACGGTCTTGGGGAATTCGATAAGCTGGAAGATAACGGCGAGATCAATGACGACTACCGCATTGACTACCTGGCTGCTCACTTGAAGCAGATCCAGCAGGCGATTACCGACGGTGTTGACGTGATCGGCTACTGCACGTGGTCCTTTACGGATCTGTTGAGCTGGCTGAACGGGTATCAAAAGCGGTACGGCTTCGTTTACATCGACCGGGATGAAGAAAGCGAAAAAGAGCTGAAACGTTTGAAGAAGAAAAGCTATCACTGGTATGCGAAAGTCATCGACACCGGTGGCGAGCACTTACACCACAAAGGCGGTGACTGACCATGACGTCCACTTTGTACTTAACATTTGATATTGGCGGAACCGCCGTCAAATGGGGTCTGATTGATGCGAACGGCCAGATTCACAGCAAGGCTTCCTTTTCTTCGAATGAAGGGAGCGGTCAGGCCATTCTGAACGGGATGAATGATATCATTACGAAACAGCTGACTGACGTGAAAGGTATTGCCATATCCGCTCCGGGTTTTGTCAATCCCGATGGGTATCTTGAATATGGTGGGGCAATTCAGGACTTTAACGACTTTCAAATGAAGCGGTATTTCGAGGAGCGCTTTGAACGGCCCATTACCATCGAAAACGATGTGAACTGCGTTGCATTAGCCGAGCAGTGGCTTGGGAATGGTCAAGATTTGACGGATTTTATTTGCATGACGGTAGGCACCGGTATCGGAGGTGCCTTGATTCTCAACGGGCGTTTATACCGCGGTCATAACTTCCGGAGCGGTGAATTCGGTCACATGATCACTCATGGGCTTCATAAATACGAACCGATGGCCGATGGTTTGAGTGATCAGGCCTCGATATACGTGATCCGGCGGAAGTACGCTGCGTATCAGAACCTGTCCGTGAAAGATGTCACCGGAGAGATGGTTTTCGAGGCGTATGACGGCGGGGATCCCACAGCGGTCCATATCGTCAATCAATTTTACGAGCGATTGGCCGTTGGCATTTACAACATCACCGCCATCCTGAATCCCGAGAAGATCCTCGTTGGCGGCGGCATTACGTCCCGTCCGACGTTCATTACTGAACTGCGCAACCATTTAAGCTATGTGGACCGGGCCTTCAATCCACCTGTTGAAACCTGCCACTTTCGAAATGATGCAGGCCTGATCGGTGCGATGGCCTTTCATAAATTGAGCTATCCTGGGCATCGATAAGCAGAATAACGAACGACACCACAGGGATATCCCGTCCCGGTGGTGTCGTTTTTTCGTGCCTGATTTAATTGATACGTTCAGGTAACAGGGGATGACGGAGAAATTCCTGCTCATAGCAAGTGCCATCATCCAGACAAACTTTGGTCTCGAGGCGGTCCAGGTTCGTGTGCAGTTCCAATTCTTCCACGAGTTCATTCACGTAATGCTCCAGTGTTTCCCCGTAACCAAACATCATCAGCTGATTCTCTGCAACCAGCGTCTCCACCTTAGGGAAATCCTCTACTTCAAGACTTTCCACATTGGCTTCGTTACTAAATCCGAGACCGAATAAATAGTGGTTGTTTGGCAGCCCTTCACGAAGCACTGTCATCATCTCTGTCCCACTTTCGTGCCCGGTGCGTAAGGTCGTTTCATCAATTTGAATCGAAAATACTTCAGCCAAGTATCGCTCCTCTTCAGCGCCGGCATCAAGGGTCACAGCCCCAGCCAGGTTCAGTCGCCGGTGATCGTCCACATAGTAGTAGCCGAAAAATTGATACTGACTGCCTTCAATCATACCAAAGCGCTCGATCGTGTCCACATCCTTATCTTCACTGATGAGTTCAGTCACCAGTTCATCGGGGCTTCCTTCCAAGACATACGTGCCGGCATTTTCTGATTCAAAGTGAAACATCCGGGCCGAGGTGTCAGGGTCATCAGGCGCTGTAATATTGACCTGTTCGCTCTGAAAGAAGATCGTTTCGTCCCTATCCGACGTTCCTTCAAGGAGCGCCCACATCACATACGCAATCACAGGAAACAACAATAGCGTCGCTGCATAGGTCATCCCTTTACCCGGAGGCAGCCAGGAGCGCTTCGTCTTTTTATGATCATGCTCGATTTTTTCTTCCTCCTGCTTCAGCTCATGCAGGATCTGTCTGCGATTCGCCGGTGACAACGTCTCTTTTTTCCGCTTGTTCAACTCTTCTGTAATCGGATCACGTTTCACGGGTCATCCCTCCAGTACGTCCCCAATTTTGTTTGAGTTTTTTCAGCGCCCTGTGATACGTCACATAGACCGATGTACGGTTCATGTTCAATACATCCGCCACTTCCGCGGTTGTCAATTCACTGATTCCCCGGAGCAGCATAACATCCCGCTGTTTTTCCGGCAGCTGATGAACCTGACCCATCAGTTCGTCGGCCGACTCCTTGGCAATGACTTGTTGTGTTGTATCCATTGCCAATGAATCTGTGCGCTCGGCCAGGTCATCCTGAGCCAAAGGCAGATCTCGTCTACGTCGACTTTCATCGATCGCCACTCTGCGTGCGATGGTAATCAGCCACGTCTTTTCAGATGAGCGCTTTTCGAAGTGCCCGATGGATCGAAGCGCCTTGATGAAAGTCTCTTGCACCAGATCTTCCACGTCACGCTGCCGCGTGTAATACACGAGGAAGTGGTACACATCATCGGCGTGATCGCGAAATAATTTTTCAATCTCAGTCATGATCCTGCCCTCCTCATCTGCCTTCACTGCATTAGACGAATCCGCTTCATTAAATCTTACATGATTATTGAAATTTCTATGTATGTTCGGAGTATTTTGTCTCCGCGCTGCCGCCCATGCCGCTATGACCGATCGGGTGACAGGTTGACGGTCGCCATTCGCCACTCAGGCCCATTTCCGTAATCAGTGACAGTTTGCGGGAAAATTCCTCTCTTTATTCTTCGGATTCCCTGTCACTCCAGCGTAAAAAAGGTTAAGTGGCCGATTCATCATTTTGTTCGGACACTCCAAACCAAAAAGCTGTTCAACGGCAGCACTCAAAATCCTTATATGTCCATTTAAGTGCGATTTTATGCCACTTGCTTTGATTTCAGACCTGGGCGGCCATTTTCAGGCTGAAATATGCCACTCAGTCTCCGTTGAGGGATGTGAGTGACCGACATCTCTACCGAATGGAAAAAGCCGTCAGGAGTATCCTCACTCCTGGCGGCTTTCTGCCAGCCACTTATACCCTTTTCCCCAAACGGTCTTCAAATGATCATCCACCGGAAAACCGCTCCTCCGGACTTTTTCACGAAGGTTCCGGATATGTGTATCCACCGTGCGTCCTTCCGTATCCGAGCCGAGTCCCCAGGCGGTTTCGATGATTTCCTCTCTGGAAAAAGCCCGCCCCGGATGACGAAGAAACAGCCCGATGGTATCGAATTCCTTCGGTGTCAAAGCAATGGCTGTGTCTTCATAGGTGAGGGAGCGTTCCTGCCCGTTCCAGATCAGACCACAGCACTCCTCCACGTCCTGACGCTTCGAGCGCCGGAGCAGCGCTTCGATTCGGGCCAGGAGTTCATGTTCATCAAAGGGCTTTGTCAAATAATCATCCGCTCCGGTTTTCAGGCCCCGGACAACGTCCTCTTTCTCATCTCGCGCCGTCAACATGATCACCGGAATATCCGAAAAGCTGCGTACTTCTTTGCAGACTTCCCAGCCGTCCATATCCGGCATCATGATGTCCAGAATCACCAGATCCACCGGTTCATCCGCAATCCGCTCCACGGCATCAGCACCCGAGGTTTCTTTCAGTACCTGATGACCATAAGGTTTGAGGTACAACGCAATCAAATCAAGCATCCGTGCTTCGTCATCCACGATCAGAATTTTTGCCATTTCTTTTCCTCCCTTCCGGCATTGTTACCGTGAGAACCGTACCTTGATTGACTTCACTGTGGATCGCGATCGACCAGCCGTGACGATCGATGATGGATTTAACAATCGATAAACCGATCCCGCTGCCGCCTTTCGCTCTTGATCGGGATTTGTCCACCCTGTACAACCGGTCAAACACATAGGGCAGGTGATGTTTTGCCATGCCGATCCCCTCATCGCTCACACTCAGCTGAATCCTGTTCTCGGTGTCACGCCTAGCTTCAACGGTAACCGTCGTGTCTGTTTCGGAATAGCGCACCGCATTATCCAGGAGGTTTCTGAGCACCTGGGTCAGGCGGTCAAGGTCTGCGCGCGTCCATAGTCCTTCTTCCACATGAGTGACCAGGCTGATCTCCTTTTCACGGAGCACACCTCTTGCCTCCTCGCAGAAATTCGTCAAAAAGCCGCTCAGATCCACATCATCCATCTCGACAGTAAATTCATTCGAATCAAGCTTCGCCAGATCAAACAGTTCTCCCACAAGCCGGGACAGTGAGGCGGCTTCCTCTTCGATAATGCCAATGTAGCGGAGCCGGTCCGTTTCGGATGTCTCCGGCTTTCGGGCGATATCCGCGTAGCCTTTCACGTAAGTCAGGGGCGTTTTCAACTCATGGGCAATCCCGGCGAGGAATTCATTGCGGTCTTTTTTCAATTTCTCCAGATCCTGCGCCAGCCGTCGGATCGCCATCTCCAGTTCACCCAGTTCATCCTGGCCTTCGTAACCGAGTGTCACATGCATTTCGCCTCTGGCCAGCTGATCCGTTGCCGTTTTCATTCTTCTCAAAGGAACGGAGATCACCCGGCTCAGGAAATAGACCGTCACCACGGAAAGGGCGATTGCCAATAAGCCGCCGATGACAAACTGAACCGTCAGCTGATCGATGGTACCGGCAATCTGATCGGATGGAGCGAGCATGAATACATAGCCGGCTGTTTCTTCGTCCACTGAAATCAGCGCAGCAGAAGCAATCTCCTCTTCCCCCTGCCAGTTATCCTCTATCATCAACGATCCCTGGTTTTCATCAGGAAGCTGAAAGGCCACCACGGTTTCTTCAAGGGCTTCCGACGGATCCATACTGGAAGCCAGAATCTGTTTCTCGCCATCTGTGATCACCACGTCTTCTGCGGTACTTTGCTCCATCAACACGACGTGGGACATGGTCATGTCACTGAAGTCCAGCGCCAATGCTTCCGCATGACTTTCCGTCTGCTGCACCAGCCGGTTGAAGACTTCGTCCACCCGGTCATCGGCAAGGGTCCAATAGAGAGCAAAATAAAGGACCGACTGAATCATCACCATGAACACGAGAAAGAGGAGACCGATTTTCACAGATAGTCTGCTCATCGCCGGTCCCGCCGCTCGCTGTCGAGAATTTTCGCTTTCAAACGATCATAATCCTCTTCGCTGATTTCTCCTCTGGCCAACTGCTCATTTAAGAGATCAATCGCCGACTTCCCCCGCTTTGTACCCCCGGTGAAATAACGGATTAACAAAACCGCAATCACAACCAGGACGATCAGATAAATCAGCATAAACAAAGGCATCCAGCCAAAACCGAAACCCCCGCCGTTTCCCATCATATGCATCATCTCAACCCCTTTATATCCAGCTCTCGTTTACTATATGAATAAGACACAGCCCGTGTTCCTTTTTGTGGCTGTGCCTCGAGTATACCATCAGCGATCTTGAATCGCTCTTTTTTTCCGGTTATATTCCTCTTCTTCGATCTCACCCTTGGCATAGCGGGCATCGAGAATCTTCAGCGCATCGTCTGCCACATCGGACGGCGACGACCGGCGATTTCCCGTGACGAGCTTATAAATGACGTAGATGATCAGGATGACCAATGCGATTTGCAAGAATGACCAGAGCCAGCCGCCACCCATCAGGAAGTTCCCAGTATTATAGCCGTGCATCATCGCGCATCATCGCCATCAAAGGCATCGTTTTCACCCGGGAAACCGCTGTTCTCTGACGAACCGTGGCAAGGGAAGGACCCTTCGTTCTCTTCCATCCACTCAATCATTTCCTCGTGGCGTTCTTTTGAAAAGCCACCCATACCCATACCTCTGCGGTGGAACTGGGTTCCTTCAAAGCCGCGTTCCTCATAAAATTCTTCCAGTTCTTCTTCAGACAAGCCCATCATACCAGATCCCATCATGCCGTTCCTGCCATGCATACCGAAACCTTCACCATTGGAACCACGGTTTTCGAAGAATTCCTGACGTTCCTCGTCGCTCAGATCGCCTCCAGGGAATCCGTTCATGCCGCTTCCCGGACCAAATGCGCCAGCGGGACCGGTGATAAGTGTACCGATCAGTACCCCCAGTGCCAGTAAGCCTGTGACCATCAACCAGATAGTTCTTTTGTTATTCATTCAAACCCTCTCCTCTCATCTCTTGATACCCTTATCTTACGGTTCAAATATCAAGAAACTATGGAGATCGAAGTGACATCAAAAAAAGATTCCGACAAACTGAAGGCTCACTCCAGTTTGTTCGCATGAATCAGACGGGCGATCTCCTCGAGTATATAGACCACCGGAATTTGTGTGGTAATGTTCGACCCGGCAAAATGCTGTTCGGTAATGTAGTAGGAGATATTGACATCCGCCATTCTTGCAAGCGAGGACTGGCGATTGTTTGTGATCGAGAGAAGACGGCTTTTTTTCTCTTTCAGTTTTTGCCCGTGTGTCATGGTGAATTCATTCTCCCCGGACACAGACAAGGCAATGGTCACACTGTTGTCCAAGTCCTCATGAACCGGCATATACCAGTCGCGCAAAAACACCGAAAACGTCCCGAGACTTGAAAAATAACGGGCGCCGTATTCCGCGAGTGTTCCGGAACTCCCTATACCAACGAAAAAAACACGGTCCGCTTCACTGACCAGAGCTGCAGCTTCTTCAAGCTGCTCGTGAAACTGTTCGTTTTCTGTCCGCTCAAAAAATTCTGTCAGCACATGGCGCCCCCCTTTGATTGCAGGCCTTTCTCCTTCATCGAGCATCATTTTCAGTTTCACCTTAAATTCCGAAAACCCCTCACAATCAAGCTTTCGGCAAAAGCGCATGATCGTTGACGTCGATACATGCGCTTCATTCGCCAGGTCACGGATGCGCATGTAGACGACTTTTTCTTTATTGGCAATGACGTATTGATATAAACCCATTTCCAACTCGTTAAACGATTTGATCACTTCAGTAGTAAACATCGTACCAGCCCCTTATCCTCTTCCCATTGATGGATGAATGCAACAACCCGTTTGCTTCTGCTCTTAGTATAACGCAATCAAGAAACGCTGTGTTCCACATTTGAAACATGTGCTTTTTGCCGGTATACGCATCCGAATCGTTAAAACCACTGTTTATCTTCGGGACTTCATAATACACTGATGCACATAGTACTAAAGCGCTTTCGTGAATGGCCCGTCTCTTGGAAAGGGTCCCTTCATCCCGAAGTGATCAGTCGAAGGACTATCACACACATGTGCAATGATTCCTTACCGTTCCATTGAAAAACAGACATTTTTAAAAGGAGAGATGATCATGAGAAGAACGCACGTGCTTTCAATCTTACTTATCGGAACAATCGGTCTTGCAGGCTGCAACGGCAATCTGCAAAACAACGAACATCCAGCTGGCAATCAGACAAATGGCAATGGCAGCGACAATGAGAATGGGTCTGATCTGGAAACCTTCGGCGACAGCGACCCGGAAGTCGAGCTCTCATTTTGGTTATTTGGTGCCAATTATGACTCGCTCGTCGAGGAATATGTGGAGGAGAACCCGAATATCGCCATTAACATCCAGCAAATCGATATGGGCGATCACCATAACAATCTGTTCACCTCCCTGTCTGCCGGAAGCGGCGCACCAGATATGGCTGCCATCGAAGTTTCCGAAATCGATACGTACAAAACGGCAGAAGATCAATTTGTGAATTTATATGACCTCGGCGCAGAAGAAATCGAAGACGATTACCTGAATTGGGTATGGGATATCGGCACAAGCGTGGATGGTGACTTTTTATTCGGGATCCCGACCGATATCGGTCCAACCGTAATGTATTACCGAGCCGACGTGTTTGAAGAAGCCGGATTACCAACAGAACCGGAAGAAGTGGAAGAGCTCATTCAGACGTGGGAAGATTATGGTGAGGCTGCCGAGCAAATTCTAGAAGAGACCGGCAAACCGATATCCGATAATCCGGAAATGGTCTATAACGCGAAACGTGACCAGTCACCGGAACAGTATTTCAATGAGAATGACGAGTTGATTATCGACGAAGCCCCTTACGTTAAAGATGCCTTTTATGATACAGCTGAATGGATCGAAAAGGATTACATCATTAACCATGGCATGTGGTCGCCTGAATGGGGCAGTGCCATGTCAGATGGCAGTTACGCCACGCTCCTCGGTCCTGCCTGGATGAGGGATACCATCAAAGACAATGCACCGGACGAAACGAACTGGCGCATTGCGCAAATGCCAGGAGGCGCCGGTAACTGGGGCGGGTCGTGGGTCACGATTCCGGAACAGTCCGATCATCCGGAAGAAGCCTATGAATTTCTGAAATGGCTCCTCGCTCCTGAACAGCAGATGAGATCATTCGAAGAACGGGGCATGTTCCCATCGACCCCTGATGTGTACGAAAAAGAGGCATTCGTGACGATCACCGATGATTATTACGGCGGTCAAAATGTCGGTGAAATCTTCGCAGAAGCCGCACTGGATGTGCAGCATGTCCATAAAGGGGCTCAATACGGCGATGTCAACGCTGAAATTGTCAGCGGCCTTGATAATGTGTATGACGGTACCGATCCGGATGAAGAATGGGAAGATATTCTCAATCGGGTTGATCAGCGCATCTCCAGATAACCGTTTCAGATGAACCAATACACGCTTTGACAGTCATGATGATGAGGCCGGGGTCCCCCTCCCCGGTTCTTTTCGCTATTACAGGGCACCCATGCCCTTGCACCAATCTTTTTCTCTGACACACAGCGTTTCTTTTCAAAAACAAATGCTTTTTTCTGGGAAACGCTCCGGAATCACTTGGCGTACTGTTTCACGCAGCTGTTTCGTACTATACTGAAGCTACATTCGAACAGTCGAATGGATCAAGGAGTGGATGCAATATGGCAGAGGGTATCAAAATCACCACCATTGGCGGCGGATCCAGTTATACGCCGGAGCTGATCGAAGGCTTTATTAACCGTTATGAAGAACTGCCGGTCAGTGAGCTGTGGCTCGTGGATATTGAAGCCGGCAAAGAGAAGCTTGACATTGTCGGGAACCTGGCCAGACGAATGATCCAAAAAGCCGGCCTTCCCATTGAGGTGCACCTGACATTGGATCGTCAGAAAGCCTTGAAAGATGCGGATTTCGTCACCACCCAGTTCCGGGTCGGGTTACTCGAGGCCCGGTCTAAAGATGAACGAATCCCGCTGAAGCATGCCGTCATCGGTCAGGAAACCAACGGCCCAGGCGGCCTCTTTAAAGGGCTTCGCACCATCCCGGTAATACTCGATATCGTTCGTGATATGAAAGAATACTGCCCCGACGCCTGGCTGATCAATTTCACCAACCCCGCAGGTATGGTCACCGAAGCGATTCTCCGCTATACCGATTTCAGAAAAGTCATCGGGCTCTGCAATGTGCCCATCGGGATTGAAATGGGTGTTGCCAGGTTGCTTGACGTTGATCACGACCGGATTCGTATTGATTTCGCCGGTCTGAATCATATGGTGTACGGACTCGATGTGTATCTTGACGGCGTCAGCGTCAAGGACCGTGTCATCGAATTGCTCAGCGCAGAAGATACCAGCAGCTTCGTCAAAAATATCGACGGACAGGCTTTTGAGCAAGGGTTCATTCGAGCATTAGGTGCCTTGACGTGTCCGTATCACCAGTTTTACTATAAAACCGATGAAATGCTTGCCCACGACCTGAAAAACTACGAAGCCGGAACTACCCGGGCAGAAGTGGTGAAAAAGCTCGAAAGTGAACTGTTTGAACGATACAAGGATCCGGATCTCGCCATCAAACCGCCGCAGCTCGCCGAACGGGGCGGTGCCCATTACAGCGATGCAGCGGTTCGACTGATCACGTCGATCTATACGGATAAAAAAGACATTCAGCCTGTCAACACCATCAACAATGGCGCTATTTCCGGCATCCCGGATGATTCGGCTGTGGAAATCAGCTCTCTGATCACAAAAGATGGCCCGAAGCCTCTCGTGCTTGGAGACCTGCCTGTTGCTGCCCAGGGTCTCGTCATGCAAATCAAATCCTTCGAACGCATCGGTGCAGAAGCGGCAGTAACGGGAAACTACGATACCGCCTTACTTGCCATGACCATCAATCCTCTGGTCCCGTCTGACAAGGTGGCCAAAGTGATTCTCGACGAAATGCTCGAAGCCCATCAAGAACATTTGCCGCAGTTTTTCAGCAAAGTGGAATCCTGAGCATACAAAACGCCCTTTCCAGATGGAGAGGGCGTTTTGTATAGATTATCAATTGATTTCCTTTTTTTTACTTATATGTTACCATAAACATACGACAATCCATCGAAAGGAATGTGACACGATGTCATCACTCATTCACTTACGAAAACGCATCCTCGCCAGATTATACGATGGGCTGATTCTGAACGGAGCTGTTTATTTAATTCTGTATTTCACAATTCTGGAAAGCGCGATCCTGACAGAGCGCGGAGGAGCGTGGTCTGTTGTCTTCCTGAGCTACATGATCCTTGTGCCACTTTTTTGGAACGGTTACGTCATTGGAAGAAAGATGAATCAAATCCAGCTCCAGTATACGAAGTCCAATTTGAGTACCTTAGATAAATTCCGTCACCTGTTTTTAAGGGAATTTGTCGGATTTTATCTGATCGGGCTTCTGACAATCGGCCTTTCCTTTATCGCCAGCATGATCATGATCTACAAACGGGAAGATAACAAAGGTATTCACGATCTGATCGGCGGCACACACATGGTCGAACACGAACAGGAAGCCAAACCATTTGCTTCCGCGCAACATGCTTCAAACTAAACCGGATATCCGCATACGAAATCCCCTTGCCGGAGGTTGGCGAGGGGGATTTTTCGTTAACAGATTATCGGCTTCATTTATTGATCAGATACTGATTGCTCATCTCTTCCCTCGGATTCTTCTCGCTTCGGAGGATTTTTTACGAACATGGCAATGATAAAGCCGATAAAGGCCAGGAAGGTGGCGACCCAGAAGGAGAAATTCACGCCCTGGACCATCGCTTCGTTCATGGTCCGTCCGTTTGAAGAGAATGCTGCACCCACAGTCATCACCGTGACGAGAAAAGCCGTCCCGATCGAACCGCCCACCTGACGAAGGGTGTTATTCATCGCCGTGCCGTGTGGGATGAGCCGCTCAGGCAGCTGATTGAGTCCCGCGGTCGTAATCGGCATCATCACCATGGCGAGACTCATCATGCGAAAGGCATGAACGGTCGTCATGTAGGCAAAGGACGTGTCTTCTGTGAGCCGCGTGAAGAGAAAGGTCATCACCGTCAACAGACCCATCCCGATAATGGAAAGCCACCTCGCCCCGACCTTGTCAAAAATCCGCCCCGTAATAGGATTCATCAAGCCCATCAGTAAAGCGCCTGGCAACAGCATCAACCCGGACTCAAACGCACTGAAACCAAGCATATCCTGCATGTAAATCGGCAGGATCGTTGCCGCACCGATCATCGACATGAACACGACGATCCCGATGACATTACTCAGTGCAAAGATCGAATAGCGGAAGACCCGGAATTCGAGAATCGGTTCCGGAATCTTCAACTGTCTCAGGATAAACCACGTCAGGGAAATGCCGCCCACCGTGACGGAAAGACCCACTTCCCAACTTGTCCAGCCGGAGGTCCCTGCATAACTGAAGGCAAAGAGCAGCCCGCCAAAGCCAAAGGTCGAGAGCATAATTGATTTGACATCAATTTTCGGGAAGGTCTGTTTCGTCACGTTTTTGAGCACAAAATAAGCGACGGCCAGATCCAGCAGTGCGATGGGCAGCACGATAAAAAACAGCATGCGCCAAGGGTACTGATCCACAATCCAGCCGGACAATGTCGGCCCGATTGCCGGAGCAAAGGCGATGACAAGTCCGACCAACCCCATGGCCTGTCCCCGTTTTTCCACCGGGAAGATCATGAACAATACCGTCTGCATGAGGGGAATCATAATCCCCGCCCCACTCGCCTGAATGATCCTGCCCACGATGAGCATGCTGAAGTTGGGCGACAGTGCCGCCACCAGTGTCCCAAGGGCAAAAAGGCTCATCGCCGTCATGAACAGTTTCCGGGTGGTATATTTGCCAATCAGAAAAGCGGTGATGGGAATCATAATCCCGTTCACCAGCATGAAAATCGTATTCACCCACTGCGCCGCATTGGCGTTAATGCCGAGATCCCGCATAATCGGCGGGATGGCGGTGACCAGCAGGGTCTGGTTCAAAATTGCTACAAATGTCCCCGTGAGCAGCACGGCGACAATGGGGAACTTCCGCATGTCATCGGGCATGATCAAAACAACTCCTGTATGTACACAGTCTTTTTCGATTATACCGTAATTATTGCGGGTTCCGAAAGAAGTCTGCTTAGATCAACAGATTTCGAATGGATTTTTCTATTTCAAAAGGGAATTTATGATAAAGTTAGGTTGTTGTAATCATATACTTTCACTACCTTCAAGAGAGAGGTGGAAAAATTGATCAATTACAATAGGCGCACTTTTGTATCTAAATCGAATACGGAAAATGGCGAAGTGTCATCTGAAACATATTTTGAGTATAGTCAGGAAGAGAATATTCTGACTGCAACCTACTCTGGGGGAGACATTGTAAAGGGTCGCTTGATTGGTATGGTCAGTGACGATGGGACGTTAAGATTTCGATACAACCATGTAAACATCCATCATGAACTGCGAGGTGGAGAGTGTCATTCCACTCCGGAAATACTTAGTAATGGAAAGATCCGTCTTCATGAGCAATGGCGATGGCTTGATAAAGATCAAAATGAGGGAAGTTCAATTGTCGAAGAAGTTTGATTTTCATTTTATATATCGTCGTTTGAGTAAATAACATGACTTTTAGAGGGTGGTCTTTATATGTTTCCAATCATAGCAGGAGGCTTATTTTTAGGTGCAATCATTTATATGTTTACTTTTATTGTTTGCAAACAAACCGGACAATATTATTTAGCACCTCTAATGACATTTCTTTTTTCGATTCTCATTACAGCCTTTGGGATGTTTGTGATTGGCGGTTTTGAAGGAATGGCCTATGGTTTTTTAGCAACAGGTTTTTTACTTGTCAGTATTATTGGTGCACTTTTCCTTCCCTTATTTGTTCGTAAAAAGGAACCTCAAAAATTGAAGCGTACAGATAAAGTCAGTCTTTTTATTTTACCGATTCTGTTCTTTACGATGATTGGACTCACCCTTTATTCTGACCAAGGCTATTGGGTGATTGACCAGGGTACAATGACCTATGATGAGACTTCCAGCAGGAATGGCGATTATTATCGCATGTCCACGATTTCGGAGGGTAAGAAACAATTATCGCTCAGGTTAGGTGAAGACTATCTGGGTAAAGCCATTGAAGTCGATCATGTCAGTCGATGGGGCTCTACAGAAATAACGGTTCGAATTGTCGAAGGTGACGATGAAACGAAAACGCCTTATCTTTCGATTGGTCTGAATGAAATAAAAGAACCACTTCAGGTGAAAACAACAGACGGCGTGGAGTTTGAATCGATTTTGGACTTAGATAGAAATGAATAAACCACCTGGCAGCTCAATACATTTTACTATATAATAGATAACTTCCAACCTTTAATACTATGGTTACAGTCAGGATAGTTACCGCCGTATTAAATGCAGGCATATTAAGCATCGCGGTTGTAGCCGTAATAAATAGTATAAATAACAACAAAAGGTCAACGACTATTCCCCCACTTTTATCATGCAGGAATTGTTGTCGCTCATCGCTTTCTTTTTTTGATTGAGATATCAGTTTTCCCCTGCTAGTTAACATTTTTTTATGACGTATAATTTGGATAATCACATACATCAACCCGCCAAAGACGATCCATCTGCTGACATTTTCAGCTAAAGTCGTCATGTATCGTGTATCTCCCCATCCCATCTCCCCGACGAATACCATATATAGGAACATAAGTATCAAGACGGTCCAAAGAAATCGAATTCGTATTTTAATTCTTTCTGAGAAAGGTCTATTGTTGAATGTGTTCATCATGCAAATCCTCCAATTCTTTGTTTTCTTGTAAACAAAACAGTTCCTCGATCGTTACTTCAAAAAAACAGGCGATGCGATAAGCTAACATGAGCGATGGTTTGTACTTTCCTTTTTCCAAAGAGATGATCGTCCTTGATGACACATGAACTTGATCAGCCAGTTCTTTTTGTGTCATGTTGTACTGAAGTCGATAGACTTTTATATTGTTTTTCAAGAATGATACCCCCTCATAACATGAAGCTTACTTCACGTGAAGCTAACTTCATGTTAGCATTAATGTGTCTTTTTGTGAAGCAATATTCAGGATGCCAAGGTGATTCTCAGGTCCTCTGTCTTACTCGAACTATATAATTTTGCACGTGCAACCTCGCATAAAGAGATTAGAAACTGGTATATTTCTGTTAAATCAAAAGAATTATGATACAGTTAAGATATCTGCAATAATCAGATATGAAAGGAGATCACAATGGAACAATCAACTGGCTTCGATGTATTTTTTACATTGCTACTTTTCCTGATCATTTTTTCACCATTTGTCTTCTCAAGAAGACAAAAAGAACAAACTGAATGGACCGGGTGGAGAACAATCGTAAAGTCCAGATGGTTTGGTATTCCGCTGATCTTCCTGTTGTTATTCTCTTATTTCGGCTTTTTGAACATTGCCTTGACCGTTACTTTTTCCGTTTTGATCGCTTTTTGTATCTCACTCGCAGCCAACACCTTGACTCATATCTTGAACAGACGACTTAGGGAATAGGGCGGGGGGTTGACCGTGGATCAACGAATTATAAATATGCTCGTGATCTTCCTGACAGGTGCTGTGACTTTGCTATTTTTTGAATTTTACGTGGGCATCGCGTTCGGGATGTATCATCTGATCATCATTGGCTTTAGTATCTACGCGATCGTACAGAATCTCCGTGCCTTACAAAAACGGCGTACCCCATCGCTTCAGTAAACCTCAAGGCCAAAGCGACCATCACTTGCAGGGAGGAAACACGATGTTTCAAGCTACGATCGATTCAGACACCTATTTAGCACTTTTGGAACCCCGCCATGCAAAAGATTTATATCACATCATCGATGCAAGCCGTGACCACTTAGGCGCATGGCTTGCTTTTCCTGAAAAGACGACCAACATCGCAGATTCAGAAGCGTTCATAAAATCCTCGTTAAAACGATTTGCTGAAGACGATGGCTACTGGGTTGGCATTTGGCATCAGGGACAAATGGCGGGATCCATCGGATTCTTATACATGGATCAGGATGCCCGAAAAACGGAGATCGGGTACTGGCTTGGCTCCGGATTCGCCGGAAAAGGGATTGCGACAAAAGCTGTTACAACCATGATCAATCACGCTTTCCATAACCTGAATCTGAACAAAGTTGAGATCAATGTCGCAACGGAAAACAAAAAGAGCCGGGCCATTCCCGAACGTCTTGGGTTTACACAGGAAGGAATCATTCGTCATTATGAATATCTGAATGGCGTCTATCTTGACCGGGTGATCTACGGCCTTTTGCAATCAGAATGGTGAATGGACAAACACACCGAAGGAGGACGCATATGATTACAGGACTGCATCACGCGCAAATCACGATTCCTAAAGGAGCCGAAGAACAAGGAAAGGCCTTTTACTGCGGCATATTGGGGTTACCGGAAATTGAAAAACCCGATGCCTTAAAAGGCAGAGGTGGCTTCTGGTTACAAGTGGGCGACCGTGAAGTTCACGTGGGCACAGAAGATGATTTTGACCGCTACACAACGAAAGCACATGTGGCTTATCAGGTGGATGATCTATCCTACTGGAAGACGGTAATGGAAGAAAACCAAATCGCCACCCTCCCCTCCGTTCCCATTCCACACTTCGACCGCTTCGAATTCCGGGACCCTTTTGGTAACCGGGTAGAACTCATCCAGCCGCTGTAATTCCTTCCTCATACTTGGACTCACTTTCCCAATAGGCCTTTTGCCACGAAAAAAATCAAGACTTGTTTTTTACAAAAAGATCCGGTAGACTGTGGGTTATGGTATATATAGATCTACCAATGAACTTTCAACACAACATATAGTATGACCCGTGATCATGGTGTCCACGCGACTGAAAAGGGAATCCGGTTTAATTCCGGAGCTGTTCCCGCAACTGTAAGTGCTGACGAATCACGCGCAACCACTGCCTTTTAATTTTTAATAAGGTGGGAAGGGCGTGAAAAGGCTGACGCACGAGCCAGGAGACCTGCCATGATCCACGTAAGATCGTCCTCTTCGGGAACTGGGAGGGCAGATCACGGCTCGTCCTGGTAACGGCGCATGTATCCTGATGGATTCTGTACAACGGAGTCCCCGCGCTGACCTGCACTCGTCTGATCTGTTCACCCCGTTTCCCTTTGAGGAGACGGGGTTTTTTGTCATCCAAATCGAAGGAGTGAGTCATCATGAGTATTACATTGAATGAAGGGTTACAACAGCGACTGGAAGAGATTGCAGGCACACATCAGGTAGAACTGAGCCAACTGACAAAAGGCGATCCACTTCAAACCGTCCTTCACCGCATCCCCCACAAGGATTTGATGCAGGACGCATTAAACCGGGTCTCCATGTCCGAACCCGGCTGGACCTACATCGCCGCAGCACTCTATCTCGACAACCTCTACCAGGAAGCAGCCGAAACGAGAAAGCTTGGTCAAACAGGCGGCTATCATGACTTCGGCAACCTGATATTTGAAGGTGTTCGCCGGGGGCTCTATGACCATCGTTTGACGGAAGCCTATACCTTCACTGAACTTGAAGAAGCCGGTGCCATGCTCGATGGCCAAAAAGACCTTCTCTTTCAGCATACAGGGTTGTTTCTCTTGGCAGACCGCTACCTGACACGAACGACGGACGGTGAGCTGTACGAGTTACCGCAGGAGCGGTTTCTCATCATCGCCCTGGTTCTCATGATGAACGAACCGGCGGAAACCCGTCTCTCCCATGTCCGGGAAGCTTACTGGGCGATGAGTCATCTCTACATGACGGTGGCCACACCGACACTGGCCAATGCAGGCAAGAGTCACGGTCAGCTGTCGTCTTGCTTCATCGATACCGTGGATGACTCCCTGGACAGCATCTATCTGAACAACTGGGATATCGCCCGCCTGAGTAAAGACGGCGGCGGAATCGGCGTCTATTACGGCAAGGTCCGTGCCCTGGGCTCTGACATTAAGGGCTTCAAAGGAAACTCCTCCGGGGTTGTGCCGTGGGTCCGGCAATTGAACAACACGGCCGTCAGTGTGGATCAGCTCGGCCAACGCCAGGGTGCCATTGCCATCTACCTGGACATCTTTCATAAAGACATCATGAACGGCTTTCTCGATTTGAAGACGAATAACGGCGACGAGCGCCGGAAAGCCCATGATATTTTCACCGGCATCAGCATCCCTGATCTCTTCATGAGAAAGCTCGAAGAAAAAGACGAAACCGGCAAAAGCGTCGGTGAGTGGCACGTGTTCTGCCCTCATGAAGTCAAACAGACCATGGGCTGGACCGATGAGTTCGGGAACAAACTGGGTCTTGAGGACTTCTATGACGAAAAAGACCAGCTCTATTTTACAGAAAAATACGAAGAAGCGGTGGCCCATCCACTCCTGCCAAGACAGACCTACCGCGCGATGGATATTATGGCCCGGATGATGGTTTCCCAGCTTGAAACCGGTACCCCGTTCTTCTTTTACCGGGATGAAGTGAACCGCCGGAATGCCAATAAACATACTGGTTCACCAGGACGAACAGCGATTTATTCCAGCAATTTGTGCACGGAGATTGCCCAGAACATGTCCGCCACCACCATTCAAAAAGAATACGAAACCGCTGAAGGTGATCAGGTGATTGTCCGCCGGCCAGGGGACTTCGTCGTCTGCAACCTCTCGTCCATCAACCTTGGCAATGCGGGAAATCAGATGACCTTGCAGCGCCTTATTCCGATTCAGATGCGCATGCTCGACAACGTCATTGATCTGAACAACCTCCCTGTCCAGCAGGCGCAGCGCACGAACCGCAAATACCGTGCTGTGGGGCTGGGCACCTTCGGCTGGCACCATTACCTGGCGAAAAACGCCATCCACTGGGAGTCGGAAGAAGCCGTCACCGAAGCGGACAGGCTCTATGAGAACATTGCCTACCTGAGCATCAAAGCGTCCAAGGAGCTGGCGAAAGAAAAAGGGGCCTACCCGGCATTTTCCGGATCTGAATGGGCATCCGGCGCCTACTTCGAGCAGCGGGAGTACGTTTCAGAAGAGTGGCAGGAATTAAAACAGGACGTGCAGGAACACGGGGTTCGAAACGGCTGGATGATGGCCATAGCGCCAAACTCCTCCACTGCAAAAATCGGCGGCTCCACCGACGGAATCGATCCGCTGTATGCCGTGGAATTTGCCGAAGAGAAAAAGAACTTCAAATTTCTCGTCACCGCACCGGAGCTCGATCACAACACGTACCCGTATTACCGCAAAACCCGCCATCAGCTCGACCAGAAGTGGAGTATCCGGCAAAACGCTGCCCGCCAGCGCCATATCGATCAGGGCATCAGCTTCAATCTGTACGTGCATCACAATATCCGCGCGAAAGAACTCCTGGACCTGCACCTGGATGCCTGGAAGCAGAAGCTCAAGACCACCTATTACATTCGCAGCACCTCACAAGAAGAAATCGAAAGCTGTGA
The DNA here is from genome assembly GCF_001721685.1 of Salisediminibacterium beveridgei. Taxonomy (GTDB): domain Bacteria; phylum Bacillota; class Bacilli; order Bacillales; family Salisediminibacteriaceae; genus Salisediminibacterium; species Salisediminibacterium beveridgei. The sequence goes on from NZ_CP012502.1 coordinate 3,250,962, forward strand.
CGTATGCGAAAGCTGACGGTCTGATCAACGTTTGTATTCATAAAGATTAGCATTAAATGAGTGACAGGCGGCGACGCTCGAGGGATTAGCGCAGTCCGAAAATCCACTTTCGCAAAGCGAAAGTTAGTTGAGGACAAGCCCCTGAGCAAGCGTCCGCCGTAAGCGAATGAAATATACGATGATCAACACAGAGGCTCATAAAATAAACAATAAAAGGAGCGATTCCCATGATCCACGAACCGATGACCCGGATTCCGTTATTGAATCCCCAATTCCCAAATCGCGCCACAGGGCTGATCCACGGAGAAGCCTCTGGCATTCTCAACTGGAATGACATCGCTTATCCGCAGATGTACGATCTGTACCAGACGCTCCTCGCCAACTTCTGGAAAGCGCAGGAGATCAACATGCAGGACGACATCAAACAGTGGGCCACACTCTCGGATACGGAACAGGATGTGTTTCTCAGGATCAACACCCAGCTGGCCTCTTTGGACAGCCTGCAGACGCCGACGATGAGTCAGGTCATGGATTATGTCACCGATCCATCCTTCAAGGCGATCTTCGCCGTCGTTGCCCAGCAGGAAGCGGTGCACAATGAATCGTATTCCTATGTGCTGAGCTCCCTGATCCCCCAGCAGGATCAGGCCGAACGCTTCGATGAGGCAAAGAATGATCCCCTCATTCAAAAACGAAATGACGTCATTTTAAACGCCTATGAACAGTTCCGGCAAAACCCGTCACCCCAGAACCTGTTTGAACTGGCCGTCCAGTCACTGAATCTTGAAGGGGTCTATTTTTACGCCGGATTTGCCTTCTTCTATCACCTGGCCCGCCAGCAGAAGATGCTGAAGACGAGCACGATGATCAGCTACATCCAGCGTGACGAAATGCAGCACGCCTACTATATGTCCCAGTTCATCCGCATTCTCTTAACGGAAAATCCGGATCTGAACACGAAGGAAAATGTGGATTATATTTACGAGGCCATGGACAAGGCCGCATCTCTTGAAAAAGAGTGGGCGAACGTCATCCTGTCGGACATTGACGGCATTGACCTGAGCGAATTTCACGGCTACGTGAACTATCTGGTGAATAAGCGCCTGAGACAACTGGGCCTTGCCAATCTCTATCCCGATCAGGACAATCCGATGCCATGGATTCATGTATTCAGTGATTCCATGATGAATCAGACGAAATCGGACTTCTTTGAACAAAAGTCCAGATCCTATACAAAGGTGACATCCAACAATGGCTTTGACGAATTATAACCCGAAGATTGTCATCTTGCCCTATTCCATGACAGGCAACACCCGGGCAGTGGCGGACTTAATCCGCGACTTGTCCGGGGATTATGCTGCAGAGATCCATCCGAACCCCGACCCCAAAACCGTTCCGGACCTGATCCGGTCAACGGATATCCTCATGATTGGTACATACAGTTGGGGAAACGGTGAGATCCCGGAAGGTTTTTCACCCATACTGGACGCCGTCAAATCCCATGCCGAACCGGGACTGATTACCGGTGTTTTCGGCACGGGAGACAGCTTTTATCCGGCATTTTGCGGCGCCGTGGACAGACTTGCTGAAGATCTTCATGACACTTGCTTCGTCGCAGAGCGTCTAAAGATCGAACTGATGCCCCAGCCTTCAGACATCGACAGATGCCGGACATTCATTCATACATTAACATCGCACTTAGCCATTGCCACACCAACACAAGGGGGAATCCGGTCATGACCCAGACCACATTGCATCCTGAACAACACGTGACAACGTCCCAATCGCTCATGGACGAGCTCGACCATGTCGTCACCTCAAACGATCCCAGCGTCACCCGGGAAAACGCCAACGTGGACAGCACGTCCCCAAGCGGGATGATGAACCGGTTTGCCAGCATTGCTGCCAAGTCCTATGCCAGGGAGCACCTGCTGTCTCCGGAAGTGAATGAGGCCATTGACCAGAACCTCATTCACATACACGACCTGGATTACTACGTGACCGGCACCACCACCTGCTGTCAGATTCCATTGGGGAAACTGTTGGCCACAGGCTTTGACACCGGCCACGGCTTCATCCGGCCGCCTAAAACCATTACCACCGCGATGTCCCTTGCAGCGATCATTTTCCAGAGCAACCAGAACCAGCAGCATGGTGGACAGAGCTATCAGGCGTTTGAGCGGGATTTGGCCCCTTTCGTTACACGATCTCTTGAGCGAAAGAAAGATACGATTCTCCGGCTCTCTCCTGATGAAGATCCCGTTCGCCTGGAGAAACTCGCCTGGGAAGAAACAGATCTTGAGGTGTATCAGGCTTGCGAAGCCTTTATCCACAACCTGAACAGCCTGCACTCAAGGAGCGGTGGCCAGGTCCCTTTCACCTCCATCAATTATGGTACGGACACCTCACCTGAAGGAAGACTGATTGTCCAAAACCTTCTGAAAGCAACGATGCGAGGTTTGGGACACGGTGAAACACCCATCTTCCCGATTCAGATCATGAAACTGAAAAAAGGGATCAACCTGAATCCTGAAGACCCGAATTACGACTTGTATCAACTGGCCCTTGAAACAACAGGAAAACGCCTTTTTCCGAATTTCAGTTTTCTCGATGCACCGTTTAATGAAGCACTCTATGACCCTGAACGGCCGGATACGGAAGTCGCCTATATGGGCTGCCGCACCCGTGTGATGCAGGATCGTCATGGGGACGACATCAGCGTCGGCCGCGGGAATCTGTCTTTCACGAGCTTAAATCTCGTCAAACTGGCACTGATGAGTCAGGATGAATCTGACTTCTTTCAACGTCTGGATGAGACTGCCAGACTCATCATCCGGCAACTGCTGGAACGATACCGGTATCAGTGCAAACAATCCCCTGCATCCTTTTCATTCCTCTTCGGTCAAAAACTGTGGATGAAGAGTGAACAGCTTGATGAAGGAGCAGCAATGGAAGACGTACTGAAGCACGGCACGCTAAGCATCGGTTTCATCGGTCTCGCCGAATGCCTCAAGGTGCTCACAGGAAACCACCACGGGGAATCAGAAACCGCCCAGTCTCTCGGACTTGCCATCGTTAAAAGGCTCCGTGATCTTTGTGACGAAGCAAGCAAAACCCATGACCTGAACATTACCCTGATTGCCACTCCTGCGGAAGGATTGAGCGGGCGTTTTGTAAAGCGTGATCACGAGGAATTCAGCACGATTCCGGGCGTTACAGACCGCTCCTACTACACCAATGCCTTTCATGTTCCGGTTTATTACTCGTGCCGCATTGCCGACAAAATCCGGATCGAAGCACCGTACCATGCATTGACAAACGCCGGACATATCAGCTACATCGAAGTGGACGGTGCCGTAAGCGGGAACCTTCAAGCGATGGATACCATTGTCCGGCACATGGCAGAGAGCGGGATCGGCTACGGCAGCATCAATCATCCTGTCGACCGCTGCCTGTATTGCAGCCACACGGGACCGATCGACACAAGCTGCCCGTCCTGCGGAAACGACGATTCGGACAAAATTGAACGCATCCGACGGATCACCGGCTATCTCGTCGGTTCCATGTCACGCTGGAATCCGGCAAAAACGGCTGAAGAATCGGAACGGGTAAAGCATCGATGAATCCGGTTGCTACCGCATGTATCCTCGACATTCGCCATGATTCCGTCGTGGACGGAGCCGGCTTGAGAAGCGTCGTCTTCTTTGCCGGATGTCCTCATCACTGTCCGGGCTGTCACAACCCGGAATCCTGGCATGAAGAAAATGGACGGCAAATCGACGTACAGGCCATTATCGATGAGCTGCTGGACAACCCCCTCACCAATGTGACCTTAAGCGGCGGCGAACCATTCAGTCAGGCCCGTGCAGCAAAAATAATCGCCACCGCATGCAAAAAAGCCGGTAAAGACATCTGGGTCTTTACCGGCTGGACAAAAGAAGAGCTCCTCGAGAGAGAAGATCCCGATGAACTGGCGCTTCTCTTCACTGCAGACACGCTGGTGGACGGCCGTTTTGATCAAAATCAAATCGACACCACACCATCCTTCCGTGGCAGTACCAACCAGCGCATTCTCAGCAGACCCTTCAGCTGACAAACGCCGGAAAAACAGCTGCCAAGCGTGCGATACTGTTGTGGCACTTCACGAACATTTCACGTCGTCAACTGCTTTAGGGCGATATGGGAAAAGCAGAACCCTTCAATCAGGATTCTGCTTTTTCAATTAATATTCATTTTTAATTCCTGAGCTCTTTTTTCATCCGATCAAATTCATTCTCATCGATATCCAACAATTCCATAATGGTTTCTTTGGATTCACCCCGATGCATCAACTTCCCGAAGATCTGTAATGTTTTTTGCATCTGTCCTTCTTGTCTTCCCTCTTGTCTTCCTTCTTTTTTCCCCATCTGTCTGCCCTCTTTTTTCAGTTCCTCTGCCAGACTCATAATGATTTCGCCTCCTTCCGGTTGAACCGTTTTCACCTGTTCATGGATTGTATTCAGACTTTCCCTTGTGAATTGACTGTTGCCTTCGAGCAAATATCTCAGTAATCGAATCACCTGTTCAGCATAACTGTCACTGATCTCGTGGATGGCACCCATTGTCAACAGGTCAATCAGCCTTTCCTCCAGCTGCTTCGGTTGATCCTCATGTACAAGTGAGAAAACTTCCAATGTGATGCGCAAAAAGGAATGCCTGATCAGCTTGATCGCTTCTCGTTCCTGCACATCAAACAACAGATAATCAAAATCCGGAATGAATGGGTCAAACATTTCCAGACTTTCAGCCTCGAACCCATCAAACACATATTTCGTGAAATTTGTGGAGCGGTTCCAGTGCTTTTTCCTTTGTGAGATCAGAATCGGCAGAATGAATGATTTCGGTTTGTTGTTCGTTTCACTCCGCCAGATTTCTGTCATATACGTCAAGAGCTGCAGGGATACATGCCGCTCTGAAAAACTTTTGTGCTCAAAGAGCAGGTACACTTTCCCCTGTTCGTTGTTTTTCATTTTAACATCAAACAACAGATCCGCAAATAACGCTGACTGGTCATTCGAAATGAACGTGTCTTTCCTTGTCCGAAGACTGCCTGTATCCATCCGTTGCCTGATCGATGCCGGTACGATCTTATCGATCAGCGCTGTTGTCAGTTCCGGGTCACTGAACATCTCCTTAAACATCATGTCGTGAATCGAATGGGATGCCAAATACTCCACTCCTCCTTCTGATTTTCCAACACCGTTTTGTGCAGAAAACGATGGGTAAACTTGTTCTTTCAGTGAGGAGGGGTGAAGTGCGATTGTTGCGCTCGTTTTTCCGACTGAATAACATCCATCTTTAGGGATGCTCATCTTCGATATTGGATACCTCCATTATACTGAACGCGAACATATGATTGCAATAAACCTTTATAATATATATTAAAAGCGACAAGTCCCCATTTCATACCGGAATCTTGTCGCCTTCGTTATTTTTATTTGTCACCTCTGAAGGATAACCCCTTCAGGAAATATTTATTAAACAAAATATACAATACCAGAACCGGCAGGGTGAACACCATCGATGCCGCCATGACATAATTCCAGTAGGTCGCATAGTCAGACTGGAAAGCATTCAAGCCTACCGGTAACGTGTACATCGACGCATCCGTCATGATGATTAGCGGAGCCATAAAATTGTTCCAAAAACCCATGAATACAAAGATGGCCATTGCCCCGATGGATGCTTTCGCCATTGGCATAACGATCCGGAAAAACGTGCCGATCCGGCTTAACCCGTCGATTGCTGCCGCTTCCTCAACCTCTTTCGGGAAGTTCACAAAGAATTGCCGCATCATAAAGATGAAAGTCGCATTGATCATACCTGGGACAATCAAACCCTGGTAGCTGTTCAACCAGCCAAGCTCCTTTAGGATCAGAAAGTTCGGAATCATCGTTACCTGTGCCGGAATCATTAAAACCGCCAGCACAATGATGAACCAGGTAGTGCGTCCAGGAAAGGCAACCCGTGCCAATGCGTACCCCGCCATGGAATTAAACACAATATTCAGTGCCGTTCCGATCACAGCAACGATCACACTGTTTAACAGCCATCTCGGAAACAATTCTTGTTCCGTGAAAATGGTGACGTAATTATCAAACGTGAAATTCTCCGGGAAAATATTCAGTCCTGCAGACAGAATTTCATTCAGCGGTTTAAACGACGCAGACAGAGCCCAGGCAAAAGGGAGCAGCGTAATCACCGCGTAACTGAATAACAGGATATAGAGAAATGCCTTCAGGTAGTTCGGTTGTTCTTTCTTCATTACGTGACTCCCCTTTCTAGTAAATCTCCTCGTTCTTTTGCATCTTACGCTGAATCAGGGTGGCAACGAGAATAATCAAGGCCAGAGACACCGCGAGTGCTGCTGCGTAACCCATCTGATTATTCGAGAATGCATATTGATAAATCAACAATACGACTGTCAACGTTGAGTTATTCGGTCCACCGGAGCCACCGGAGAACATATAAGACTGATCAAACAGCTGAAACGTGCCGATGATCCCGATAATAATCACAAATCCGGTCACTGGTTTCAGCATCGGGATGGTGACGTACAGAAATTTTTGAATCGCAGATGCCCCATCGAGTTCTGCAGCTTCATACAGTGATTCCGGAATATCCTGAAGGGCTGCCAGATAGATCACCATGAACATCGGTGCTGTTGCCCAGATATTCATAATCATAATGGAAATCAAAGCAACACTCGGATCATTCAGCCAGTTGTATGTAGGCAGTCCTACCGAACCTAGTATGGTATTAATTAAGCCATCGGGACGATACATCCACATAAAAATCATGACCAATACGGCAGACGAGGTTAATGTCGGTATAAAGTAGATGACCCTGAACCATTTCTCTCCCTTCATTCCTGCATTGAGTGTAGCCGCAAGAACCAAGGCAAGGATCGTCTGTGTCGGCACCACAATCGCGACATAGAATGCCGTATTTTGCAGGGCTATCAATGCTCGATCATCGTTCGCCATACGGATGAAATTATCAAACCAGACAAAATCAAAACTTGTTTCTCCCAGGAGATTCACGTCGTTAAACGCCAAATACAGTGCAAACAAAATCGGACCGATCAAAAAAACCAGAATGGTAAAAATCGCTGGTGACATGAACAGATACCCTTGTCCTGCTTCCCTCAGCTGACTTTTCGTCATTGTAAAACGTGCCATAGTACTTGAACCCCTTTCTTCTGGCATGCATGGCCAGAAGGAGGTGAAACACCTCCTTTCTGGACCATGTTCACCAGTCTATCTGTCAGTCCTGAATTTCGTTTTCCGCAACACGCTGTGCTTCTTCAAGTGCCTCTTCTAAAGTTTGATCTCCGATAAAAGCACTGGAAAACTGATTTTCAAAGTTTGAATTGATAATCGGCAGGTTCGTATCATCTGCCCACACCGTTGCGTAGCTGGCACCTTCGATAAATGGTTCATAAATTTCCGGTCGTTCATAATCCATTTGTTCAGCAACAGAAGCACGGGACGGCAGTGCTAATCCACTCGATGTCCACATTTCCATCCCCTCTTTCCCCGTCAGGAATTCGATTAACTGCCATGCTTCTTCTTTTACTTCAGACTGATGATTCATCGAATAAGACACCGTGTACGCCATCGTTGACGGGTCATTATCGATTACAGGAATTTCCACAACACCGTAGTCAACATCAGGGAACGCATCGTCCATGAACTCGATCATCCAGTTTCCTTCAATAATCATCGATGCCCGTTCGGTTCCGAACATGTCACCGCCCCATTCAGCTCCAACATCTGACGGTGCTGCACCAACTTCTGACTCGTTTCGCATATCTACAATAGGCTGCAACGCTTCAATCACGGCCGGATCCGTGAAGTTCGGCTGGTTATCCACGACTACTTCTCCACCGAGTGATTCCGCAATGAAATACAGACGTGCCAGATCCGTCACTATCCCGAAACCGTAGCGGTCTTCCGTCGTCAATTCACCAGCAACCTCCTCCAGCTCATCCCATGTTTCGGGTGGGGCTTCAATACCGGCTTCATCAAAGTGATCTTTATTATAGAAGAGTGCCAGTGTGGACGTATCCTTTGGCAGACCCCACAGCTCTCCATCGTTGCGGAAGGCATCGATCAAAGGATCCTCAAAATCATCCACATCGAATTCATCTGTGATATAGCCATCGAGTGGTTCCAACACACCGGCATCGATCAAACCAGGTGCTTCAAACGCATCCAGGAAAAATACATCCGAAGCTTCTCCACCAATCAAACGTGTACGCAGGACATCCATATACTGATCGGCAATGGTATCCACCTCAACGTTAATATGTGGATACTTTTCTTCAAAGGCATCCAGCGTTTCTTCGAAATAACGCTGCTCTGTTGGAGATGATTGCCAGCCTGTCAGCCGGACTGTTACCTCCTCTTGATCACCTTCATCAGAGACATTCTCATTATTGCCCTGATTCCCCGCGTTATTGTTGCTGTCGGCACCGGTCACTTCCTCGTTTTCGTTACCGCCACACCCTGTCAATACTGCACCTGTCAACATGACTGCTGCCCATCCGGTTACTTTCAATCCATTTTTCTTCTGCATGAATCTGAAACCCCTTTCAGTTTATGTGATTAGTGACAGATGAAGCTTGAAACCCCATCTGCCGGTGCTTATTTATCGCAAGGACTGATTTGTCCTGTACAACCGTTCAAAGTTTGATTGCTAGTCCTGTAGTATTCCGTTCCACGTTGACATTGCAGTCTCCCTTGGCATTCCGGGTAACTGTCAAATCCAGTTCCCCGTCACCGATTTGCATCTGTTCCACTGTCAGCTGATTCACGCCTTCAGGGAGGCGTGGATTCAATGCTACTTCGCCCGATAGAACATCCGGAAACAACCCGAGCATGGCCTGGACCATTAATAATGGTGCCCCCGCCGCCCAGGCCTGGGGCGAACATGCCACCGGATAGCTGACTGCTTTTCCACGGCTCGCATTGTATCCGCAGAACAGTTCCGGCAAACGGTCATAATCAAAGGAGGCTGCCGAACGGATCAGGCCCATCATCACCTTGGATGCTGCCTTGACGTTACCCGTGCGACTCATCCCAAGAATCACCAGACTGTTATCATGAGGCCATACTGTTCCATTGTGATAGCTCATCGGGTTGTAACCAGCTTCCCCTTCACCCATGGTCCGGATCCCGAACCCGGAGAACAGTTTATCCGACACCAGCATCTCACTCACCGCTTGTGCCCTTTCTGACGACATCATCCCGGACATCAGCACGTGTCCCGGGTTTGATGTCACCGTTCCTACCTGCTTCTTATCCTTATCAAGAGCCAGAGCATAATACCCTTGTTCGGGCATCCAAAAGGCTTCGTCAAACTGTTCCTTCAAGATCTTTGCTTCGCCCCTGAGCACCTTTCCGCGTTCCGGGTTTCCCACATCTTCAAACGCTTGTGCCATGCTCACTTTCGCGTGATATACATAGCCTTGCACTTCTGACAAGGCAATCGGAGATTCACCCAGACGGCCATCACGGTGCACTATCGAGTCTCCCGAATCTTTCCAACCCTGATTTGCAATTCCTTTCGCCGCTTCCTGATGGTACTCAACGAAACCGTCACCATCGCGATCCCCGTAGGAATCAACCCAATTGAGTGCCGCCTCTACATTCGTTTCCAGTTCGGTAAATAAGCTGTGATCACCGGTCCATTTCATATATTCACTCAGCAGGACAAGAAAAAGTGGCGTGGCATCAATCGTCCCGAAATAGGGGGAGAATGGGATTTGACCCGTGTTGGCCAATTCTCCAAAACGAATTTCATGCATGATTTTTCCTGGTTCTTCGTCACGCCAGCTGTCTTTTTTAGTCCCCTGACGTTTCGCCATTGTTCTGAGTGTCCCTTTGGCCACATCACTTGCAAAGGGTAACAGTTGCAATGCAGCAATCAGAGAATCCCGACCGAAGGGCACCCCAAACCATGGCAGTCCTGCCACGGGAAAGGATCCTTCACCAAGATCCGTCAGGAGAACCCGCAGGTCCTTGAGTCCTCGATCAATCAGGCGCTGGAGCGGTTCATAATCCGTCTTCACCTTCGTCATTTGCTTTGCCCAGTCGTCTGTCGAAATCATCAGCCGTTCCAATGCTTCACTATGGCTGAGCGCTGTCCCTTTTTCACCGCTGATTTCAGGAACCATCGTCAGCTCAAGCACTTTCTCCTCTCCATGAGCCAGATCAAAATGAAACTCCGGCTCCTGAGTTTCGGACTGAGATTCAGGCACCATATTCCAAGACACATGCAACTGCCTCTCTACATCGTCAGCTCCGAGATAGCTCATCTTCAGCCCGTTGGCAGACGATTCCGCATCCCGCTTGTCACCAGTTCGGCCATTCTGGAAGCCCCGCACAATAAACATGTCCTTGAAATCGGCATCCAATTGAAGGCTGATATTGAAAGCTGTCTGTTGAGGATGGTAGCTCTTCACATGAATCTGTTCGTACAAAACACCATCCCAAATGAAACGGCGCCGTTTCATTTCAATGGACTCACGCCAGAGGTGCACCACTTTTTCCCCGGCCTCATTTTCCTGTTCCATATGCGGGTTCGTCAGCAACATCTCCGCCACACTCGTGTTATCCGCATCAGATGCCAGGAGCACAGGTTCTTCACCATTGATCCGAAGATCCAACCGGCTCAAAAAGCGGGTATCTTTCGTATACAGGCCCGGTCCGTAAGGGTGCTGATCGGGTATCTGTCCACTTTCATCTGTCAGTAGAAACATGTCGTTTTCTTTGATTACACGATAGTTCATTATTTCCCTCCAACTTATCCGAAACGTTTCGGATTTTTCAATTTTGAAATGTCCCGAAACGTTTCGGGACAAGGGTGGAAAAGAAGCACCGTCCGTCTTATCGGGGGGGTGCAGTCGATTCCCTTACAACTAACTGATTATCAAGTGTTGCGCTCTGTCGTTCCGATCCACCGTCTGTCAACATTGCTGTCAATAAGTGTGCTGCTTCGTAACCCATCTGGTATTTGTCCTGGTTCACTGTTGTCAAAGGTGGTGTTGTATATTCAGAAAGTAGAATATTATCAAACCCTACAATGGAAAGATCTTCAGGAATTCTGAGTCCCAGTCGCTTTGCAGCGCGCATGACACCCAATGCCATCAGATCACTGGCACAAAAGAGTGCAGTAATCTCCGGGTGATCTTGAAGAAGGGCAAAAGCGGCAATTTCTGCTTCAGGTTCAAGAAACTGACCGTTGACCATGTATTCTTCTCTGATCGGGATACCCGCATCCGTCAATTCCCGTTCGTAACCTTTCCGGCGTTTTTGACTGACATGGGCATAATCGTGGCCGTTTATCATACCGATCTTTGTGTGACCGAGATTCAGCAGATGCTTGACGGCCATTTGTGCACCAAAGACGTTATCTGTCGTCACATAGCCAACATACTCACCTTCCACATCGACATCCACGAACACACAGGGGATATTGCTCTCAATTACTTCAGCAATATACGGATCATCCCGCTTGATGCCCTGCATGATCACGCCCTCCACCTGCCGTTCCCGGCACAACTGTGTATAACTTTTCTGCTTTTGCTTAGCGGAGTTTGTACTGAAAAGAATGAGATCATAACCGACATCCGAAGCCGCATCATTGATGCCGCACATCACCTCGTAAGTAAACATATCCTTTGCGCCTGAGCGGCTCAATTCCGAAACGAGGAGTCCGATTGTTCTCGACTTATTCATCACGAGACTCCGTGCCAGCGAATTTGGACTGTATTTCAAATCCCGGGCAGTCTGTTCGATACGTTCGCGGGTTTTCGCATTGACATCACTGTATCCGTTTAACGCACGGGACACGGTAGTCACAGAAACTCCCGCAGCTTTTGCAATGTCTTTGATCGTGGCCATGACTCACCTCCAAAACGTTTCGGATATTTCATGGATTAACTGTAAACCATTTTGAAACCCTTTGCAAGCATTTTTTCAACATTGATTCTCCTTTACTGTTTTGCGATAATCAGGCTACTCTGATGGAAAGCTGGTGAAGCTGATGCCTTATCAACGAAAACTGATCCTCTTTATCGCCTGCAGTCTGGATGGATACATCGCCACCGCTGACGAATCCCTTGACTGGCTTGAGAGCGTTGAGGGGGAAGGGGATAATGGATACGCCGCCTTTTATGAAACTGTCGACACCGTCGTCATGGGCCGGAAAACCTGTGACTGGATCAAGAAACTGAACCTCACCGAATTCCCTTACGCAGGTAAAGCCTGCTATGTCTTTTCGAGGACCCGATCCGGCAGGACGGATGAGGTCACATGGGTGAATGAGGATCCTGTGCCGTTCATCAACCGGCTGAAGGAGGCCCCGGGGAGGAATATCTGGCTCGTTGGCGGGGGGAATCTATTGCAGGCCATGACCGCTCACGATCTCGTTGATGAATACATCGTCACCATCGCCCCTGTCATCCTTGGCGGTGGCATTCCTTTATTCCCAACTGGGACGCGGACTGTGAATCTCGAGCTTGTCAGCACAAAATCCTTCAACCAGTTCACGGAACTCCACTACAAAAAAATGGCAGAAACACCCTGATTTACGGCGTTTCTGCTTCTTCTTCCAAGCGGTCATAAAATTTCAGGAGCACCTCATTAAACCATTCTGCATCCGTCTCCATCGGCATATGACCACTGCCGTCAATCATGACCATGTTCGCATCGTTGAGGTCCTGAAGAAGCCGCTCCCCCTCATCAGGCGAAACCCAACTGTCTCCTTCACCCCATACGAGAAGGGCCGGAGCTTCAATCTCGTCAAGACGTTCATGATCCACAGCGCCGCTTGTTGTCAATAGATCCACCCAGGCTCCTGCTGTGCCCGGCACCTCAAAGGTATCCATATAGGCATCCAGAACTTCCTGGCTGACTGGTTGACCATAAGCAGAATCCAGTAACCCTCCAATCCGCTCCTCCGTAACAGCTATTCTTGGTCCAAAAGCCTCCACAGCACGCTGCAATGGAGGAAATGAAAGCGATCTTGGCCCGGGCGGATCATTATAAACAGCCCCCGCCACATAGGTAAGCGATGCTACTCGTCCCGGTTGATCGTACACCATTTGTGTCATCACACCGCCTCCCATGGAATGCCCTGCAAGATGGGCCCGTTCCACCGCTAACTCATCCATCAGTCCCCATAACCAAGTACTGCGATTTTCCATTGAATGTTCCAGTCCCCGCTCACGATCACTGAATCCAAACACCGGCAGATCGACACGAATCACTGGAAATCCCGCATCTGTCAACGTTTCCACCTGATGACGCCAGGAATAGGTCGAACCGCCAAGTCCATGAATAAACACGACAGGGTCCCTCAACCTCTCCTCTGGTTCTGAAATCCGGTAATGGAGCCAGACGCCGTCCACTTCATGAAATTCACTGTCGTCAAAAGGTTCCAGCGTCCTCACATCCTCTGCCGCATCGACCGGGAAGAGATATGGCAGGGTCACAACCACGAGAAAAAGGCCCAGCAATGCAAGACCTGTCCATTTCAGCCATGTATTCCAAACTGGACCTTTCCGCTCATTTTGTTTCATCGGGACTCACCCCTTACCGCTTCTTTCATCGCAGTGGCACTCATATTCCGGAAACGTGTGCTCAATTTTCACCTGTTTTCCGTCTTCCCACATGACAACAACAACAAGTGGTGCAACATCTTTTCGCGCGAAAATCCGTAACTGTTTCTTTAATGGGATATTCGGATTTAAATGGTACGTATTCATCTCTTCTTTCAAACCCTCACGCTCACATATATCGTATGTGATCGCGATATCTCTAATTGTCATCACGTACCCCTCCATTAAAAAACGCGCTTATTTTGCTATTCCCCGAATGTAAAAACAATAATCTGAAAACCTCATTTTTCCCAATTCATTCCTGTTCAGCAGTCTCGATCTCCAATTGCCGCGCCGTTCCCTGAACCGGATGTGACTCCATGACAGCTCCGTCAAACAGCACACGAACTCGCATCCCTTCTTCGAGATCCTCAAATGTCAGATCCCCTTCAGAAATGAATTCCGTATCCGTTGTAATCGTCACGAAACCTTCCGTATACATCGCATCTTCCTCTTCCCCTGCCACATGTACGGAACCAAGTCGACTGTTCTCTTCATCCCGGGACACTTCAATCACTTCGCCAATCAGACCATACTCCTTCTGATGATCGGCTGAAGATACATTGTCATTGCCCCCTTGATTTGCTTCACCGCATCCTGCCAGTAAGCTCAGGAGAAGCGCGGTAACGATCATCTGGGAGATCCTCATACCGGAATCATCCTTTCCTGTACTCTATTAGACGAGGCGTCACCATCAAATGTTTCGCATCATTTGAATCTTTTTCATGAAATCAACAAAAGTCCTGACGAAGATCAGTCCCGGGACCGAGACGACTCCCACCTTCCGGACGGCGCTCTCTGCTCTGGAACCTTCTATACTGAAGGTAAGATCAACCAATCCAAAAAAGAAGGTGATTGACATGAAACGCTGGATCAGCAAACTCTTCAAATGCATCCATTTAAAGCGCACTGTCAGGGAAGCCGCCATGGACAACCGCAGTTGTTACCGTGCATTTATCATCTGAAAAAATCACCCACACTGGCTATCATTTGGGGTAAACTGTAATTGACAACAGGGAGGTGCACGATGAAGAATTTACTCGCTTTTTTTATCATCCTACTTGGTATTGGTTTTTTACTGACGAACCTCGGAATCATCGAGGGATCGTTTTCGGATATCTTAAGCACGTACTGGCCGCTTGCCGTGATCTGGTTCGGTTTGAAATGGTTTTTCCAGGGGATTCCTGCTTTTTTTCAGAGTCTGAAACGGGATCGTAAAAATATCGGGCAAATCATCTGGGGGCTGTATGTCATCATGATCGGCAGTGTACTCCTTGGAAACAACCTCGGGTATTTCGACTATACACTCGCAGATGTCTGGAACTGGACGTGGCCGGTCCTGATCATCTATCTCGGCTTCAAAATCCTCTTTGACAGAGAAGGTGACGTGGTCATTCACCTCGGGCCTGATGATGTGGAAAAATACAGCCGGAAATCCAAGAGTCCATACCACGATGATCCGGAACCGATGGACGTGCATGACAAAATCAGCAAGGCTGGGCGAAAAGCGGAAAAAGCCCGGGCAAAAGCCGAAGCATTTGCAGAAGGACACACCGGTAAACACCAAAAGGCCTTTGAAAGCTGCTCGACAGGTTCCAAACGGTCTTTGATCGGAGACTTTAAACTTGGCAAGAAACCTTGGGAACCGGATGGGCAGGATCTTTCTCTCGGCATCGGAGACGTGGAGATTGATTTCACAAAAGCTGTGCTGAAAGAGGGACGCAATGAAATGCGGGTGAACTGCTGGATCGGGGACGTGAACGTCCTGATTCCCCGTCATATTCCAGTGAAAGTGGAAGCGGAGGTGAAGCTTGGCGAAGTGACCCTGTTCGACGACTCCTATTCCGGCACCGGCCGCTCCGCCTCCTATACCAGTCCGGATTTTGACGATGCCAAAGAACAGCTGATCATCCTGATTCAACTGAATATCGGTGAGATTGAGGTGATGACCGTTGACTGAAAAACGCCGCAAATGGCAAATCGACGGCATTGTCTGGGATGCACTCAGAACCCAGTTCAATGCCGCCATCTCCGCTTTTATCGTCACCTTGTTTGTGATGCTCGGTTTACGGCAGCTCGGCATGGAACCCATCTCTGCTCCTGTCGGCACCGGCCTTGAAATCTCCGAAGCGACGCTGATCCTTTTAGGCTTTACCGTGATCTACCTGATTTTTACGAGCGTCTTCAACTACCGGCAAGCAGCCCGTGTCAAACGGGCTCTCGTCAGCATGATCTATCAGCTCAAGCAGTACCAGCGAAGCGGCAACTATGCCCCGATTCATGTCACCTCCAAGGATGAGTTGGCCCGTCTCGCGGGTGAAATGAATACGCTGACCGACAATGTGGAAAGGCGCATGGTCGCATTAAGGCGCATGGCTAACGAGAACGCCCAGCTCTTAAGAGAAGCGGAACAAGGAGCGAGCCTCGATGAACGGCGCAAACTTGCCAGAGACCTTCATGACGCCGTCAGTCAGGAGCTGTTCAGTATCTCCATGAGCCTGAGCGCGATTCCGAAACTGATGGAAAAGGACCCTGTCAAAGCGAAAAAGCTCTTTCATCAGATTGAGAGTATGGTCCATCACACCCAGCAGGAACTGCGGGCACTGATCATGCATCTTAGACCTGTGACCCTTGAAGGCAAACCGCTGGCACTGGCCCTTGCCAGCCTGTTCGATGAACTCTCCGTGAAACAGCCGGATATGACTTTCGAAGCCCAGCTCGATGAGTTGCCCCATCTGGAAAAAGGTGTGGAGGAGAACGTGTTCCGTGCCATTCAAGAAGGCATTTCCAACACGCTCCGCCACGCGGCGGCTTCCACGTTGACCCTGACAGCGGCGGTGTCAAAGGACCGTTTACTGTTAACGCTCACCGATGACGGCAAAGGTTTCGATGTGGACGAAGTCGACCAGGAACGGACCGGCAATGTGGGACTTGCCGCCATGCATGAGCGCATGAATGAACTGGGCGGACATTTCACCTGCATCGCCATTCCCGGTAAAGGCACGCGCCTCGAGTTCAGGGTGCCCTATATCGAAAAAGAAAAGGATGTGGATTCTGATGGAACCGATTAAAATTCTCATTGCAGACGATCATCACATGGTCCGGGCAGGACTGCGAACATTCCTCGAGCTTGAAGACGATTTCACCATCGTCGCCGAAGCGTCAGATGGCAAGGATGCCATAGAACAGGCCGACCTGGAAAAGCCGGACATCATTCTCATGGACCTGTTGATGGAAGGCGTAAATGGCATCGATGCGACGAAAGAACTGTCCCCCAAAGGATTCAAAGTCATTGTGCTGACCAGTTTCCTCGATGATGACATGCTCTTCCCGGTCCTGGACGCCGGGGCTTTCAGCTATTTGTTAAAGACCTCTTCCGCCGACGACATCGCCGAAGCCATCCGCCGGGCCTACCGGGGTGAACCGACCTTTCAGGGGAAAGTCACCCAGAAAATGTACCAGCGCTTTATGGACCGTCCGAAGCATCAGCTTCTGACGAAACGGGAACTCGAAGTCCTTGCCCTGATCGGGAAAGGCAAGACCAACCAGGAGATCGGTGAAACGCTGTTTATCGGCGTGAAAACGGTCAAAACCCACGTGAGTCATATCCTCGCAAAGCTTGAAGTGTCCGATCGGACCCAGGCTGCCATATACGCCAACAAGCACCAATTGACGGCAGCTGAATAACAAGAGCCGACCCTTTTATAAAGCAGGGTCGGCTCTTTCGTTTACATCATCTACGCCTGTGCAGTGACGAAAACATACCGCAGTGATTTCTTTTCTTCATCACATTCAGGCAGCCTTTTCTGCCGGTTTCTCCGGCGTAGCCCATCTCAAGAAGAACAGACCTGCCACAATCAGCAATAAGGCAAAGGTCATGTTGGCACCGAAGTGATCAGCCGGGGCAAAGAGACCAATGCCAGCCCACGCGTTGAAAGCCGCATGGAACATGACACAGAGAAAGATGCTTTCGGTTTTGATATACAGCCAGCTGAGCATCGCCGCCACTCCGAATCCGATCAGAACGAACGGCAGCAAATGGGTTTCGTATTGCGATGTTCCTTGAATCATAAACAACGGAAGATGCCAGAACCCCCAAATCACAGCCAGCATGACCGTAACTGTATAGACATTGAACCGTTGCAGCAGCTCAGGAAGCGCGAAACCACGCCACCCAAGCTCTTCGATACCGCCGAAGAGAATCGCAGCCGGCAGAATCAGAAAGAACTGATAAACAGGAAGGATGGTGTGCGTCTCTAACAGACCGGGGCTGTAAATCAGTCCCGACAGTAAGCCAAGTGCACCTGCCGCCATTGGCAAAAGAAACGCCGCCAGATACCATTTCCAGTGGAGCTTCACCTTAAAGAGCCGCCGGTGAAAATCTTTTAAGTCATGGGCATTCCCGGTTAAACGCAGCGATGCATAGGCTCCTGCCGCGGGGCCAAACCCCGCCAATACAAACAGCATGATGCCCGCAGGATCCGTCAATGTCACCGCCCCGATTCCCATTAAATAGACAAGCAGCCAAAGCGACCCCCATGTCACTGCGAATGTCACGCCCAGAAAAATCCCGATTCTCCGAGTAATCATAAGCTGATGCCCCTCTCCATATTCACGTGAACTACATGATCCATGTCACCGCAGCAGCCATCAGGAACCCGAACAGAACGGAATACATCAGCATTTCATATTGAAACTTCCAGAAATAATCTTTTCTTAAATAAGATTTTTTGAAATAAACCTGACCTTCGATATTGTCTATAAAAGGGGATACAGAAGAGAGATGCGTGTAAATAAACATCAGTCCCCCAAAAAACAGAACGGCAATGAAAAAGGACAGATCCGTCACTGCAGAAAAGAGGGGAAGAAGAATGACGGCCATCAGTGGGCCCCTGAGAAACTGAGCCGGCAAAAACCATTTTTCCACATGGGACCTTTCCGCATCATCCGCCATATCCCGCATGAAATCACAGACTCTCTCTTTTTCTTCGTACAGATTTTTGCTGAATTTAAGTGCAACCGCTCCGGCAATGGTGTAAGAAAAGACATGGGCCAGCGTAAACAGAATCACAAAAAGAACATATTGCATTTGAATCCCCCCTATTCAATGATTGACCTCCTTACCACTATTCCCGTTTCGGCCCCCTCGAGGACAATGCCAGAGCCGGAAAGATTGACAAATTGGTGAAAAATTAAAAAACGCCCCGCCTCTCACAACAAATGTGCGAGGCGGGACGTGATTCTCGAGAGCCCTGTCATTACCCGATCTTTCCACACCGGTACCTTTTCCTGAAAATGTTCCTCTTCATGCTGGACCTGGATACTGTCTGTTTCAATGGCATCCAGTGAGCCTTGCAGCTCCTCTGCAAAGGTCTCCCCTTCAATCACAAACAGCGATTCCGTATTCAGGTAGACACTTCTCGGATCCACATTATACGACCCGATCACCGACTTGTATCCGTCAAACAGAAAGGTTTTTGCATGAATCGGTTCGGCTTTGCCGTATTCGAACAATTGCACTTCGCTTGCCGCAAAACGATCCCGGTCCGCTAAATACGCCGAAAATGCCGGGAAATTCGGTGAGGAATACAGGCTGTTCGTCAGCACCGTCACTTGCTCCGGGGCAAATTCACCAGCTTCCAACATGTTCTGCATCGGCTCATTCAGGACCAGGTAAGGCGTCTGAACGAGGATTTCATCCTCTGCATGATGGGCGAGATCGGTGAGGACTTCCCACAAAAAGGGCTCATTCTGAATCTCACCAAAGGGGTTATGCATAAAAGCCACATGATCCACATCCAGAAAATCCAATTCAGCCATCGATCCCGAACCTGCAGGAGATTCAAAAGACATCAATTCTTTTTCAAGCTCTTTCGCTCTTCTCTCGACGAACCTTGATGTTTCCTCTTTATACGAATACATGCCTTTATAAGCAGTCAGATTTGCCAGATAGTCATTCAGATCGCTCATCAGCGCCGACTGTTCCGGTTCATCCCCGGTGACTTTGACAAGCACGTCCCGATCTGATACCCCGGGCTCATCAGGCGGTGAAAAATATTTATCCCCAATGTTTCGTCCCCCGGTCATCACGTACGTCTGATCAATGACGATCAGCTTATCATGAAGACGATTGTTCCACTCAGCAGGGTTCCCGGCACGTGGCGGTTTGTAATAGTGGAGATCAATTTGTTCATGACCTGCCAATAGAGCCGGTAATCCGCGCATTTCCCCGCGCATCTGATTCATCAGCCCGTCCACCAGAATGGTCACCTCCACACCACGGTCAGCCGCAGCCAGCACCTCACTGAAAAAAGCTTTCATCCAATCCCCCGAATGAAAGGTATGGTATACAATCTGCATTTCCTCATCTGCCTGACGGAGCAGATCCAGCCGGATCTGACCTGCTTTTTCCCGCTCTTCCACGAGCATCGCCTGGTAACCGTCCTCTGGCACTGGTTTCGGCACACCCCCGCTGGCACCGGTCTTTCCCGGAGGATCCACCATGCCAAACAACAGCGTCCCGGACGACAGGATAAACACTACCATCACCCATGCCGCCCGCTTCATATTTCTCCGGTACAACCCCCTCATTGCTTATCACCACACAATCCTGACACGTTTCTATCTTTACGTATTATTCTCAGGAGATGTTCCCGAAAAAAGCCACAGCCCGATCAAGCGTTTCGTTTGATTGCGACTAGTATAGGTATTAAGTTTTGGTATTTTAGGTTTACCCTGATACCTTTAAGGGTAATTTCAACTTGTGTTATCATTTAATGTGTAAAAGGAGATGCGTCAACATGAGTGTATACGACTACAAAGTAAAAACATCCAGCGGATTAACCGCAAAACTCGAGCGCTACAAAGGGAAGGTACTTGTCCTGGTGAATACCGCCACCAAGTGCGGCTTCACACCGCAACTCGAAGACCTGCAGAAACTGCAGGACAAATACGGCGATCAGGGTCTGCAGATTCTCGGCTTCCCGTCCAATCAGTTTGACGGCCAGGAGCCGCTTGCAGACGGTGAAATCACGGAGTTCTGCTCTTTAAACCATGGTGTAAACTTCCCGCTGTTTAAGAAAATCGATGTTCGCGGCGAGACGGCGGATCCGCTGTACCAATACTTAACCGATGAACAACCGTTTAAAGGCTTTGACATGAATCACCCGACGGCCAAACTTATGGTATCGATTATCGAAAGCAAGCATCCGGAATACCTGTATGGCAACGGGATCAAATGGAACTTCACCAAATTCCTCGTCGACCGGGAAGGTCACGTGACGGCACGTTTTGAACCGACGTCTGAACCATTTGATATGGAAACCAGTATTCAAGAGCTGTTAAAGCAGGAAACTGCAATCGCCGAATAAGGCAGTAAACAAATGAAGTGCCCTCTGTCAAAAAAAACGGCAAGGGCACTCTTTTTATGGCTGATAACACCCTTTCCCGAGATTACGAAGGGTCAGGGTAAAGATCCTGTAAAAACACGACCGAGCGAACAATCAATTTTCTCAGCACATCCTCATCCACATCTTCAAGTTTATTAATGTATACGCAGGCTTTACCTGTTTTGTGCTTCCCGAAATCGGCCAAGAGCGCCTGCCTGCCTTCGTCATCACCCGTCGCAAAATACAGGCTAATCGCCGATTTCCTTGGAGAGAAACCTGCAAGCGGTGCACGTCCTTCATGTCCTGATGGGTACTGATAATGATACTGACCAAATCCAATAATGCTATCTCCCCACATCACCGGCGGTTCGCCCGTTTCTTCGGTGAACAACTCAACAAGCCGCCAGGCATCTTCACGTTTTCGCGGATGTTCCACCTGTTCGATAAATTCCCTGACATCACTTTCACTTGGTAACGTTTTTTGATTATAGGCCACTATAAGTCCTCCTACAGGATCGAAAAGTCTGAAAATACAACTCAATTAAATCTTATCATAACGTGTGCGTGGTCAACGTCTTTCTGAATCAAATCTGCGGATCAGGATTGAAATCCATTTTAAAGTGCGGTAAAGTATATAGCGCAGTATGTTTCCATAACTCTGATTGATCCCCTTTTGTCCTTGTAGCTCAGTAGGATAGAGCAATCGCCTCCTAAGCGATAGGTCGCAGGTTCAAATCCTGCCAAGGACGCCAACATCATAATTAAAATGCCTGTCTCACATTCATGCGTTTTGC
The DNA here is from genome assembly GCF_001721685.1 of Salisediminibacterium beveridgei. Classification (GTDB taxonomy): domain Bacteria; phylum Bacillota; class Bacilli; order Bacillales; family Salisediminibacteriaceae; genus Salisediminibacterium; species Salisediminibacterium beveridgei. The sequence goes on from NZ_CP012502.1 coordinate 3,272,849, forward strand.
ATGCCGGGACAGGCATTTCTATGCCCGGACATTGTAAACCATCTCGCTGATTTCCCCTTTGAAATATTCATAATCACCGTCATCCAAGTGCCAGATGATCCGGACCTTACGCGGAATCTGTACACCGTCTTTCGCTTGAAAGTCATCGACCAGGGCTGAAAATCTTTTCTTCACAAACGTCCCCTTCGTTTCGCTGTAATAGCGGTCATGCGTCTCGAATCGCCTGAACTTGCCCGTATCATCAAAATGAAATGTGCCTGACACATCGATTTGTTGATGCCTGAATCTGGCCTTAGCCGTATGTTGATCGACCGGCTCCCATGTGATGTACGATTGCAAACTGTAGCTTGGAATCAACAGAATTTCTGTAAAGAGTGTGATTAAGGAAGACTGACTGATTTCCGGTCCTTTCGCATTTACGACCGGAATGAGGTTAAACAACTTTCCAAACATATGTCCCTTCCCGTTCCGGTAAAGATCCCTGACTTGAAGCGACATGGACACAGCCTGCATGTGGGCGATCCTGACAGGGTCTATGACGGCGTTGAACTGACTGGTTTCCAGTGGTGTCCACTCTTTTTCCGGGGACAGTTTGATATAGCTCTCTTTCCAGATGACATCTGCGTTAAACATCTTCGGCTGTCCGAGATACCCGCAAACCCGAAAGTATTGTTGAACCGGTTCCGGAAGCCTTTTGATATCAGCCTCCCTGAACCTCCACACGACTAAAGTCGGTGGGTTCTAAGGTACTTAAAACACTTCCCTGCAAGTTGTCTTACCTGCTTACAGGACTCATGCTGTTCCCTCAGACTTTCATCAACCACGCATAGCCAAACGGCTTACGTTACGGTTGTGTCGGCTCGGTTCAAAACCGTTGGTTTTGCTATACGCCCATACTGGCTATTTTCCGTTCACCATTCCTCAGTCTATCTATCTCTCGATCATGGGAAATCTTAAAGGTTTCCCATGTTTCGTGACATTTACTTCTGTCGATCTCACACAGGTTGTCTTTCACATTCATGATTAAAAAGGCACTTTAAAGATCACGTTGCACTTTCATTCCGTTGAAATCGTTCCACCGTTCATTTAATGTTTTCTTCACGCAGTCCCCACTAAAATGATTGAATTGACTTGCTTTTACTTTAGAAGTCTCAATCTTCTTCAACTGATGGTCAGCGTATTTTAGCTTGTTATCCAAAATGGTCAATAGCATAGATGGTGCTTTCTTCATTAACGATTTACCGTATCGTTTCTTTCGGTTTATCCTGCCTGTCCTCTCATTGACCGTTGTTTCCTTTGCTCGTCTTTGAAGCCCTTTATAGTTCATCGTTTCCACTTTAATGTCGTCACCAAGCGATAGAATCCAGTTCACCATTTTGTTATGCTCTTGCTTTCGGATGTCAGCGATTTTCCGGTTGATTTCAGATAATAGACTTTTTGTTTTTAAGTAGTTTTTACTGGCTATCCATCTATCCTTTGTTCGCTTAATCGTGCCATCCTCGTTGTATTTATGAGGGTTATTCGCCCTGCGTTGACGATCTGATTTTCGTTGCAAGATTCGTTTCTCACGTTCCATTGTGTTGACAGCAGGGGTGAGTTCCAACAGCTTTGCTTCCGTTGTAGTAACGACTGCAATTGTCTGTGTTCCAATATCAATCCCGACCTTTCCAATGCCACGGGGATGTTTCACTTCTCCTGTTTCCCGATCTATCTTTTCAGGAGGAACACCGCCTAATACTAACTGAACAAAATAACGTTCCTTCCCGCGGACAACTTTATGGATAATCCGGCAGTATTTCACTTTATCTTTTAACGACATATGAGCGTAATTATCACGTTCCCTCACCGTTACAGAGATTTCTAAGCCGTTCCAGTAGAGGGTTCTGTCTTTAAAGCGAATACCCGATGTATTTGATTTCCCTTCAACGGAGTGAAGTTCACCACGACGCTTGAACACGACTTTTTTCGCTGTCCCATAAAAGTATCTCTCGAACGTCAACCAACTGCGAGTCGCTATCTTTTGTGCCGTGAAACTATCCATATTTTTCTTGAAGTGGTGTTGTATTGGCTTCACATAAGTATGAATGGCATACTCACTCAACCCGTATTCTTTGTTCAACTCTCGGAGGGCTTGATTTCGTTCTTTGGACTTCGGTTGTTGAATCCAATACCGATACATTTCATCCTGCTTTAAGCGTTTGTGCCGCTTCATCAGTTCTCCTAAACTGGCATTGTAGATGTTCCTTGCGATCTCCAATCGCTTAAATAACACATCTTCTTGCCACTTCTCTGTTAAGAGGGGAAGGGTCAAAATGTAGGATTGTTCAGCCAATGGTTTCACCACCTTCATTACACATTTTTTTGATTCTTAATGTACTCTCGAACGGTTTCCTCAGAAATATGCCCGACAGTACAACTGAAATAACTCCTTGTCCACAAATTAGGCAGTCGGCTTTTTAATTGCGGGTGTTTCTCTCTTAAAATCCGGCTGCTGATACCTTTAAAGTCTTTTATGACCTTGTGCAACATTCGTCTAGGGTCAAATTCAATGAACATATGGACATGATCTGGCATGATTTCTAAAGATTTTATCGTTATCTCTTTTTCCTCTGCAATTTGATGAAAGATCTCAGCTAAATCATTAGCCACATCGTCCACGAGAACTTTTCTGCGATATTTAGGGCAAAAAATGATATGGAATTGATTTTTATAAACAATACCTTTTTTACGAGTATAATCCGTTGTCATCCAATTCACCTCTCTAACCTAAGTATAACATAAAACATTAGTTAATTACATAACTAACTAACTTTAAAATGAAAAATAATTAACTCAATTCATCCCCTTCAATGAATTGAGGGGCTTTCTTGCGTCTTATCCGTATATACCTCACTGCTTTGAAAATCTGCCGTGTCCGCGATGGCCTGAGCCCGTTCTCGTTCAAAACGTTTTCTCACAGACATGTCACACGACCTCCAGTACAATCATAAACAACACGAGGCCAACAATTGCCGGGATCCGGTAGCGTTTCCAGTTCCCTTTTAATACATACTCCATCACAAGGAGAACGAGGGCACCGAGAAAATACAAAAACACCACGTTCTCAAAGAATGTCATCAGAAAGGCCGGGGCAGAACCCTGTTCCTCCACACCCATTGTGAAGAAACCGCCAGCCATCAGCATCAGCACCGGATAGTAGAGGGATCGCTGATGCTGATTCGTGAAATGCTCTTCCAGACTGTCCGTTCCTGTTGATTTCTGCCGTTCCCGAAAACGGATCACAGACCAGACGAGTCCAAACAGCGTCAGCATAACGCCGATGATCTCCCAAAGCCCCGTCAGAAAGGTCAGGATCAATACCGCTGCGATCACCGGAACCGTGATTTTCCAACCGGTACGCAGACGAAAAAAGGCTTCCCGGATCAGTTCATCCGGGCCACTCGGTTTCGCATAGCTTGACTCCATGTTTTTCATGTCTTCCTGTTCTTTCGGTTCTCTCGCCATGCCGGACACCTCCACTTGTTCAAGCTCAACTTTCCATCTGTCATGAAGCGGTTTCTTATTCACCTGACTGCACCTCCAGTATACCACGCAGAAATGGGCCATTAGAATACCGGCTTATCATCAATGCAGTCCGGAAACAAGACACTGCCCTATTTAAATCCATTTCAATATGAATCGTTTTTTCTTTTCTCAAACAAAAAAGCCTGATCCCTATACCGGATTTCGGCTGGGATCAGGCACTGATCTTATTCGAAAGGAACCGTCTGCATTTTCTCCACAGACTCAAACGCTTTTTCCAACAGACGCATGACCCGGAGGACTTCGTCATTCTTCACGATGATCGATTCCTCACCATGAATGGTCTGATAGACATTGTCATAGAATTCCTCAATGGATGCATCGATTCGAGGCAAAGGCAGATCCTTCACGGTTCCATCATCAAAGCGGGGGGCCATCGTTTTCGTCAGACCTGCACCGGCCTGGATCGGGCGGGCATCCGGTTCACGGTCTGTTTCCAGACGCGTCACTTTGCCGTCCATGTCCCAGCTGTGGATCACCGCAGACCCTTGGGTACCGTTGACGTACCAGAGCGGGAGACCGATATAGTTGAACGTGCCCACTTCCATGTACGCCGTCTTCCCGCTTTCAAACGTCAGCATCAGCCGGAAACCGTCATCCACTTCCATGTTCCGGATATGCTGGAACGTACAGTTGACGTGGGTGACCCGCTCATCGAACATCTGAAGCTGACGGTCTGCCAGGTGAACGCCCCAGTCGAGGAGCATGCCGCCACCTTGCGCCTTTTTCTGGCGCCAGTCGCCAGGGATCCCGCGGGAGCCGTGAATCCGGCATTCCACGTGGAAGACTTCACCGATGGTCTCGAGGTCCTGGATCGCCTTCACAGACAGGTAATCTTCATCCCAGCGCCGGTTCTGATGCACGACAAACAACTGCCCTGTTTCCTTCTCCACCTGCATGATGTCTTCCATTTCCGCAGCGTTCATCGTGACAGGCTTCTCACAGATGACATGCTTGCCATGCCTCATCGCACTGACAGCGATGTCCCGGTGGCTGTCGTTCGGCGTGGCGATGAGGACCACATCCACTTCCTCGTCTTCAACCACCGCGGATAGATCCGGATATACTTCAAGTCCTTTTTTCCGGGCCAGCTCTTCCTGGCTTTTACGGATGTCCTGAATGCCTTTGACCTGAAAATACGTCAATTCTTCCATGTGTTCCACGTGGTGGCCGCCCATACCGCCAAAGCCGACTACGGCCACTGTCAATGGAGTCCTTTTCATTACGCCCACCACATATCCGATGGTTGTTCACGAATCAGCACCGTATCCAGATTCTTCACTGCGCGGGCGAAGCCTTCCTCAATGCTCATGATCGGGTCCTCATGTTCAATACTGACCACATAGTCATAACCGTAAGTCCGAAGCGCGCTCATCATATTCGACCACTCCTGCATGCTGTGACCGCAGCCAACGGAACGGAATGTCCAGGCTCTTGTTTGCACATTGGAATAAGGCTGCATGTCCGTTAACCCGTACATGTTGACATTATCCTGATCAATGAACGTATCTTTCGCGTGGAAATGGTGAATCGCATCCTTCTCACCGAGAATGCGGATCGCTGCTACCGGATCGATGCCCTGCCACCAGAGGTGACTTGGATCGAGGTTTGCACCGATACTGTCAGACGTGAGCTCACGCAGTTTCAGCATCGTGTAAGGGGTATGAACGAGAAAGCCGCCGTGCAACTCCAGACCGATTTTGATGTTTTTCTCTTCCGCCAGTTGACCGATTTCTTTCCAGTAAGGGACGAGCTTGTTTTCCCACTGCCAGTTGAGTACATCGGTATATTCCTGCGGCCAAGGTGCCACCGGCCAGTTCGGCGTTTTTGCTTCTTCACTGTCCCCGGCTGTACCGGAGAACGTGTTGACCACCGGCACACCCATGAGGTTTGCCAGTTCGATCGTCTTTCTTAAGGCCTCATCGGACTCTTTGGCAAATGCCGTGTCCGGAGAAATCGGATTCCCGTGGCAGGAAAAGGCACTGATCGTCAGGCCGCGGTCATCCAGCTCCTTTTGATACGCTTTTCGTGCTTCGTCACTTTCGAGCAGTTCGTCCATGTTGCAGTGGCTGTTTCCCGGGTAACCGCCGGTTCCGATTTCCACCGCATCAAGGCCTGAGGCTTTTGCTTTATCCAGCATATCTGTATAGCCAAGATCACCGAACAGAACAGTAAATACGCCTAGTTTCATATGTCATCATCCTCCGTGTATTAAGAATTGATCTTTACGATTGATTTCGTCTGATTGGATTCCAGTGCCGCCAAAATGACTTCGAGGGATTTCTTTCCTTCTTCACCGGAAATCGGTGACGGTTTCCCTTCACGCACAGCGGTGATAAACTGATGGATCACATCGCTGTTCACCTGTCCGTCTTCATCATTCGTCTGAATGCCGCCAAGTTCATACTTGATCTTCTCACCTGTGGCATACTGCAAAATAACCGAATCCGTTGGGTCGTCCTCGAGGCGAAGCATCCCTTTTTCCCCGTAAATGACGGTGGAATTGTCTTCCTGGGCGTTGTATGTCCAGCTTGCTGTCATCGTGCCGATCACGCCGCTCTCACTCTTTAAGAGGCAGACCGCTGAATCATCCACATCCGCTTTCTTGACCAAGGTCTCCACCATGGCCGCCGCTTCCGTGAACTCTTCATCCAGCACATAGCGCATCATGTCCGTTTTATGGACACCGAGGTCACCCAACGCGCCGATGAAAGCCATGTCCTTGTTGAAGAACCAGGTGTCCTTGCCTTCCACACTCCATCCTTCCGGACCGTCATGTCCAAAGGTGGTGCGGAAGCTGAACACTTTGCCGAGTGCTCCTGACTGCAAGAGTTCCCTGGCTTTTTGCGCAGAAGGCGTGTACCGCTGGTTGTGGCCGATCATGAGCAGTTTGCCTGCTTTCTTCGCGGCATCGATCATCGCCTGCGCCTCTTCACTGCCTGTAGCCATCGGCTTTTCGCAGAGGACGTGCTTGCCTTTTTCCAGTGCTTTGATGGTCATCGGTGCATGCAGCGCATTTGGCGTGCAAATGCTGACCACGTCGATCTCGTCATCTTCCAATAACTTTTCAAAATCCGTGTACGCTGTCGCACCGAACTCTTTTGCATAGCCTTCTGCACGCTCTTTGTTCAGGTCGCAGACGGCTTTGATGGTCACGCCTTTTTCCTGGTCGTATTCCGGTAAATGTCTGAATTTCGCAATCGTTCCGCATCCGATGATTCCTGCTTGAATGGTTTTCATGTTGTTGCCTCCTCATATCGATTTAAAAATGTCATGCTTTCCTTCACGCTCTCATAGGGGGTCTTCGTCGTCTTGTCCTGCTCGACGATCAGCCATTCCAATGAAGACGACTGCAGTTCATCCAACAGCCCTTTGACATCGACACCGCCGGTACCCAGTTCAGCAAAAAAGGCCTTGCCATCCGTGGTCATGTCTTTCATATGGATCACTTTCAATTGGTCTTTATACGCCTTCACCCAGTCCAGCGGATTCTCACCGGCTTTTTGAAGCCAGTACACATCGAATTCCGGGAGTACGCCGGCTTCTTTCGTGTCTTCCAGAATCGCTTTCAAAGCGGACCGCCCGTCTGCCATCGTATGCTGCAGTTCAAAATCATGATGGTGGTAGCAAAGGGTCATGCCGTAGTCTTTCACTTTCGGAGCCAGTTCGTTCATGAACGCAATCAGGTTTTGATACCCGGTTTCATTTTGCTCCTCATCATCCAGATACGGAATCGCCACATACGAGCAGTTCATCACCTTAAGCTCTTTTAAAACGGTATCTGCATCGTTTCTCCACTGCTCCAGCGGTACGTGTGCTGAGGAGACTTCAAGCCCCAGCTCCTCCACTTTCGCACGGAACGTATCCGCATCCAGATTGCCGTAGCCTGCCAGCTCGACGCCATCAAACCCGAGTTCTTTCACCTTCTCGAGTGTTCCGGCTGCGTCCTCTGCCATTTCCGCCATGAATGTAAACAATTGAATCGATTTCTTCGCTTGTATTGTCATGTTAAGTCATTCCTCCTTGTTTTGAATCCGTTACCATGTATATGATTATGCTGTTCATACTACCGGAGTTTGCGTTCATTGAGAATAGACAATATACTAATAACATAAACAATCCTGCTATTCGTTTTGATTCACGCTTAATCATCCGCAAAAGGAGGCAAAACCCATGACGGTCAGAATCCGATTTTCAGGCTATGCCCATCACCGAAAAGGCTACCACGAAGATCGTAAAACTCCGCTTGAACAATACCTGATCCGCCTGCAGGTGGAAGGAAATGCCACGATTCGCTCTGACGGGGTAACGTATGCCATTTCCCCTGGCGATCTCTACCTCGGTCGAAAGGGGGCTGATTACAGCATTGATATCCCGCCCGGTCAAGACAGTACCGATTATCATATTTTCTGTGACGGTTCATGGGTGTCCGAGTGGTTCAACCACGCCGGTCTTCCCGTGGTGCATAACATCCGCCTCGATGACAAACTCCTTTCCCTCTGGCGTCACTTGTCCATTGAACAGCGCCGGCCGGATGCCGGTGAGACACCTGATCTATCCGTCTATCTGTTCAAAGCCCTGCTCGTCATCTTGAAACAGTCTGTCACGGAAGGCTATGTGTCAGGGGAGCGCCCGTTTATCGTCACGAAAATGATGCGCAGCATCGAGGAGCTTGCCGCCACCAGATTCCAGGTGGAGGATGTGGCAGCTTCCGTCGGACTGAGCGTGTCACGCGCCTCCCATCTGTTCAAAGAACACACCGGGCAATCGATGATCGATTATGCCCAGGAAATCCGCCTGAATATGGCGGTCAATCAAATGCAGTATACCTCCATGACCCTCGAGCACATTGCAGACAGCTGCGGATTCGGCTCATATGTGTATTTTCACCGGGTATTCAAGCACCACTACGGCAAATCCCCCGGCCAGTACCGGAAAGTCAATTAAACAGAAAAACCTGACCCTCTCCGCTAAAGGCATTAGCGATCGGGGTCAGGCAGAGATGCGGATGGTTTCTCGATTATTCCTTGGAAATAGATTCTTTTAATCGTGCCTGCAGTTTGGAAGCCACTTTTTTCTTAAACCCTTTTACTTCGATGTCATTGACCGATCCCCCGGCCGTCTCGATCACAACGTTCCCGGAAATCAAGCCTTTGTTTAATCTGACCGAAGCGATCCGTTTATAGGATACTTCCTCACTCGTGCTGGTCAATCCGAAGAATTTCTTTTTTGTCACCAGGACAGCGGAATTTGATAATTCCACCCGGTCCGGAAAGATCATTTTCGTCCATGACAGGATGCCTGCCCTTGCTCTGCTGCTTTTAAACACATTAGTCAACTGATTCACCTCTTATTTAAAATTTGTAAACGCTGCGTCCAGAGCTTCAAGTCCACCATTCCAACTCACACTGCTGGACCAGTGAAGTCATCCTTGACAGAATACGTTTAAGCAATGCGTATTTGCCTGCCTCGTGACGAAGTACAATTATTCATCAACCTTCCCCCTCTCAACAAGTATCGTACAATTGTGATGACGCAACTCTTATCCTACATAAAAGGGTGACAGTCATTGTCACCGAACGAAAGTTCCCGGCGGATGATTTTATTCAGCCGAAAAAAAGTGCCTGACCACCATGCGGTGAAACACGACCGCAACAGGAGTCAGGCACTTTTGTTTTTCAGTTTTTCCATACGTTACTTTGTGGCTTGATCCATCGCTTCTTGAACTGCAATTAAAATTCCTTCAGAGCTGTATGTTGCGCCAGATGCTCCGTCGATATCCGCACTGTTATTGTCCACAATGGCGTCCGGCAAATCGTTGATCGCATCATCACTGATCCCGTCTGATTCATCGTGGGATAGAATCTCCACGTTAGTGATAACACCGCCTTCGATGGTTGTTTCTACGACGATATCGTCGTTATAACCTTCAGCAGTTGTTTCATACACGCCATCTTCCATATCCCCTGCGGCTTCTTCTGAACCACCGGCAGATTCTTCAAGGGCTTTCTGAACAGCCTTCAATATTGCTTCTGAACTGAACGTAGCTCCAGACATGCCATCCACATCGGTACTGTTGTTTTCCACAATGACTCCTGGAAGATCTTCAATTGCTTCATCGCTGATGCCGTCTGATTCGTCATGCGACAGAATCTCCACGCTTACAATTTCACCGTCTTCGATGGTTGTTTCCACGACAATGTCGTCATTATAACCCTCAGCAGACGTTTCAAAGACGCCGTCTGTCAGTTCCATATCTTCGTCTTGGGACACCGCCTCACCACTTGCTTCTTCCAAAGCCGCTTCCACAGCACTGATGATTCCTCCAGAACTGTAAGTGGCGCCGGACACGCCGTCCACATTGGCGCTGTTATTCTCCACAATCAGGTCAGGAAGATCGTTGATGGCGTCATCGCTGATCCCGTCTGATTCATCATGGGAGAGGATCTCAACGTTTGTAATTTCACCATTTTCGATGGTGGTTTCAACGACGATATCGTCGTTATAGCCTTCCCCCGTTGTTTCATAAACGCCATCAGTCAGATCAAGATCCATTTCCTCTGAAGCTTCATCTGAATTATTGTCGTTATTCTCTTCATCAGGCTCGTTTTCAGCCCCCCCTGCATTATCCTCATACGGCAATGGCTCACTGCTGGCATCATAACTGCCACATCCTCCGAGTATTACTGCAGAACTCCCTATCAATAACATCCACTTTTTCATACGAACAATCCCCTCTCACCCTAAATTGACGCCACATTTTTCAACGTGCTGATTTGTCGGACATAACAACGACTCGAATTCACATCCTGGAATCAGTAACCATTTTCGCAGGCAACCTTTTTACTCCAGCAATGTAAAACCCCTTACTATAGTTACTTGCATAAAAAGTGTAGCATGGTTTGTCCCTGATCAAATCACGATCTTTTGTCAAATGTGTGAAATCTGTGAATTAATCAACAATCATTGAATTCCCTCTCCGTCACGACACTGCCAAATCAGGATGATCACGATTTGATAAGCCGTTTTTATTTTTGTTACTGAAAATTCATTAAGTAAACGATTTTAAAATAATTCGTTTATCTTTATGCCCGTTCATTGTATACTGGAAGTATCAAAACCGAAGTGAGGTGCGCGTCATGATCATTCATTTCCATACCCGGGAAGCCGTGAGCCTGAAGGCCGCCGGAGGAAAAGGATTGAATCTCGTCCAGATGACTGCAGCAGGGCTGAACGTGCCTGATGGCTTTATCCTGACAACCGAAGCCTATAACGCATTTATTGAACAGAACGGTCTGGCCAAGGGAATTGCCGAAGCAGTCGAACATGTCCAGGCCGCCGACATGGCCGGACTGGATCAGGCTGCCGAAACCATTCAGCAGTCGATCCAAAAAGCAGACGTTCCTGATGAAATTCGTTCACTGATTATCGAACATTATCATGAACTCCCCCAGCCGCTCGTGGCCGTCCGCTCTTCCGCCACGGCAGAAGACTTGCCCGAAACATCTTTTGCGGGACAGCACGACAGCTTCCTCAATGTAGAAGGTGAAGACGCACTCCTTCAGTCTGTAAAAAACTGTTGGGCTTCCCTTTGGAACGCCCGGGCCATTTCCTACAGAATCAACAACAGGATCCCCCAGTCCTTCCCGTCACTCTCCCTGGCCGTCGTGGTCCAGTGCATGGCAGACGGTGACGCAGCCGGAGTCATGTTCACGGCAAACCCCCTGAATAACCGCCGGGATCAGCTGTTTATCAATGCGTCCTGGGGCATGGGCGAAGCCGTTGTCTCAGGCGCTGTTACACCGGATCAGTTCATCTTGGATAAACAGACCGGCACCGTCGTGTCATCTCGAATTGCCAGGAAAACTGTCCAGATCATCCGGACAGAGAGCGGCAACCGGCAAACCGAAGTCCCTGAAAACCAGCAGACAGTGGCCAGCCTCACTGACATCGAGCTGAAAAAGCTGCATGAACTCGCTGGTGCCGTGTACCGTTATTATCAGGAACCGATGGACACCGAATGGGTACTCGGGCGGGACGGGGACATTCATATCGTCCAGGCGCGCCCCCTCACCGGACTTCATCCCCTGGTGGACGGCAATGATCCCATAGAAGAGGGACTTTGTTTTTACTTTTCATTCACCCGGGTCTCGCAAGGGATCAGTGTCCCTTTCACACCTCTCGGCATCGACGTGCAGAAACTTGAGATGTGGGGCGCTCTGAAGGCACTTGGGGTCAACCCCGGTAAATCACCGAAAGGATTCAAGACCGCCGCCGGCCGGATTTACTGGGACTTCACCGAACTGATCCGTAACCCGAAGCGGGCGAAAAAGATGGCGGACAGCTTTTCGTTAAAGGACCCCGTTGCCGGAAAGGTCATGATGGCGTTCGTCGCACGAAACGAAGCGGAACTGGCGTCGAAAAAAGGCCGCCTCAAGCTCCCGCCCCGGCTTTTTGCAGTGAGTATCCGGATGGCTGTCCGGGTTTTCGGGGCGATGATCAGTCCGGAGAAAGCGGAAACACGGGCAAAGAAGCTGGCTGAGGGTCATCTGAAACGGATGAACAGACAGGCTTTAAAAGCCAAAACCATCCCGGAAAAAATCGCTGTCGTGGATACCATCATGGAAAACGCCATGCGCGTGATTCTTCATCAGTGCGCCTACATGGTGCCCGGGATGCTTGCGGAAAAAAGAGCTGAAAAACGATTGAACGCATGGCTCGGTGATGACCGTCTTCTCCATACCGTTATCCAGGCACTGCCGAACAGTCCCACAACACAGATGGGGCATCAGCTTGTCGGACTGGCCTGTGATTATAAAGATGCCGGGGTGACACCGGACGAATCCGATCCGAAAATCCAGTCGTTTCTGGACGAGTTCGGGCACCGCTCCAATGTGGAACTGGACGTTGGCATTGCCAACTGGCATGAAGACCCAAGCTATATTTTGAATCTGATCCACGCTTTCATGGAGCAAGATACTAAAGCACTGTACGACAAGCTGGAGAGACGCCAGCGGGAAGCGGAGGAAGCTGCATTGACCATTACCAGACAGGTCAAAGACGAGAAGGGCAAACGGGCAGCAAACAAAATCCAGAAAGACTGCCACTACATCCGGAGCCTGCTTGGACTCCGGGAACTGCCGAAATTTGATCTGGTCCGCTCCTTTGCCCTGGTCCGCTCCATCCTCCTGGAAGCAGGGGACATCCTCGTACAACACGGAGTGATCCTGTCGAGAGAAGATATTGCTTTTTTGAATCGAACCGACATTCTGAATCCGCAAGGGTCTTTCTTTGACCTTGTAGCGGAGCGGAAGGCCGCCTTTGAGCAGCAAAAAGAGATCAAAACCGTGCCCCGCTATATGACAAACACTGGAGAGACGATGTATGAGAGCACCGACATCGCCGAGACCGATGACGGACTAACGGGTTTTCCAATCGCTTCCGGGGAATATACCGGTATGGTCCGGGTAATCCACAACCCGGCCAAAGCCACGCTCAAGGACGGGGAAATTCTCGTGACCCACAGCACAGACCCGAGCTGGACACCGCTGTTCCTCCGTGCCGGCGGGCTGATCATGGAGACCGGGGGAACCGGATCCCACGGCGGGATTGTTGCGAGAGAATACGGAATTCCGGCGGTGGCCGGGGTTGAACGGATCAGCGAGAAGCTCCATACCGGTGACAGAGTGACGGTGAACGGGAGTACCGGACAGGTTGTCCTGTTAGAAAAAGCAAAGGACGAAGAACCGATAAACAAGACGATTTAAAACCAGGAAGGAGTTTCTGTCATGGCTAAGCAATCAGGCGGGCGGAAATCGCTGAAGCGCATTGAACTTCTCGATGCGGCGGAAGAATTACTCATCAAAAAAGGCATCCAGTCCGTCACGGTGGAAGAGATTGTCCGCGAGGCCGGTGCCAGTAAAGCAACGTTTTATAAGCATTTTACAGATAAAAAGGATATCGTGACCCATGTGGTGGAGAGGGTTTTTCACATTTCACTCTCGAAAATAGAGAACACCCTGCAGGAAGCGAAAGCATCGGAACTCACTCAGGAGATGTTTCTCGATGTGTTTGATCTGAAGCACTATGAGCAACTGTTCCAATCGGACTTTCTGAAGGAATTGAACAGCATCTATCCGGATCTGGTCAGGCAGTACAACGACTGGGTCATGACGAAACGGCTGCCTTTGTTCCGCGAACTCATGCGCATGGCAAAAATCGACGGGATCATTCGCATCGATATCGACCCGGATGTCCTTATTCATTACACCTTTTCAGTAAGAAAAGCCATCAAGGAGCTCTTTATCAACCAGCCTGAAGTGATGGATCAATATGACCTGAAAGAGTTCAGCGAACAATTTTTCGACATCTACCTGAACGGGATTCTAGAGAAATAAGAGAGCAATAAGAACGTGCCTGGGAAAGGCCAGGCACGTTGATCAATGGTTTTTAATTTGTGATGCAATGATCTCCCCTGTATTCCAATCAATGATGTCCATGAACGCATCGACGATATCCGCTCGGAACTGTTTATCACGTGTGATGTTTAACGCCTTTTCAACCTGATCGATGGCACGTTTTTCACCGTCTGTCATCTCTTTGGTCATGATATCGTAAAGCTCCGCGAGACTGATGATCTGCGCTTCAATCGGGATCTCATCACCTTTCAGCTGTCTCGGATAACCGTTGCCGTCATAACGTTCATGATGCGCCAGTACCGCGTCGGCAACATCTTTGTAATGGCTGATATTACTCAGTATATGATACCCGCTTTCCGGATGCCGCATGAATTCCTGCCACTGCTGGTCATCGAATTCCTTTGTCCTTTTAACCAGTTCCTTCGGTAAGGACAATTTCCCGATATCATGATAGCGGGCTGCTTTTTGGATCCGGTTGATTTGCCATGCAGGCAGGTTCAATTGCCGGGCAATCGCTTCACTGTACCTCTCAACCTCTTCCCCGTGCCTTTTTTCATCAGGGAAGGTTTCGAAAAAGTAGGAAGCAAGGGATTCAAATGCTTCTTTTTCACGTTGGTTTTTCTTAGTCATTTTGTCCATATACATATCCGCCTCGGCTTCTTCCAGGAGGTGATCAACCACTTCCTGCGGGCTCGCTTTCAACGATGACCCCAGGGCAACGGACAGTTTCATATGCTCAATGTGTTCGTTTTGCAGGGATTCAGTGAGCCGGGAGCGGATCGTGATCAGGTCCTGCTCCTGCGTATTCGGCAGGATGATGATAAATTCATCTCCCCCCACGCGTGAAATAATGTCATCATGACGGCATGCTGCATTGAGGACAGATGCCACCCTCTTCAATAACTCATCACCGGAATCATGCCCAAAGACATCATTGATGAGCTTCAGCCCGTTCACGTCCATATATAAAAAGGCCAGCGGATAGTTTCTCGGTGTATCCAGCCGTTTCAGTTCCTCCTCGAAAAACAGACGGTTATAGAGCCCGGTTAACGTGTCGTGAAACGTCATTTTCCGGATTTTTTTATTCTCCTGCCTCTGTGCCGTCACATCACGAAAGACCACAACCACACCCGATAAATAGTCATCCACATCAAAAAGTGGAGATGCCGTCATTTCGATACCGATTTTCCGGCCATCGGGCAGCACCATCACTGAATGATCTCCAGTTGAATACACCTGCTCTTTGGAAATAACTTCTTTCACCGGATTGGTAAGCGGCGTCTCTGTTTCGTCTTCCACGAGAGCAATGACTTCGCTGAACACTTTTCCTTTGATGAATAACTTAGAATAGCCGGTTAATAACTCGGCAATATGGTTGATAAAAATAATATTTCCATTGAGATCGGTTGTGATGACCCCGTCACTGATGGATAAAAGCGTCGTCTTGAAGTACTCCCGTTCGGATTGGAGCGTTCGTTCGTTTTCCTTCAGTTCGGTCACATCGCGAATATACCCGTGCCAGATAATCTTGCCATCTTCATGTTTCTCAGGCTTGGCATAACCCCTTAGCCAGCGCTGTCCCCGCGATGGCAGATTGACCCGGTGCGTATCTTCCCAGACGGTCAGGGTATTCGCCGAATGGGTGATGGATGCCGCGACCTTCTCATAGTCCGATTTTGCCACCCGTGATAGCACGTTGTCCGCAGATTTCTGTGCTTCTTCGGGCGTCACTTCATAGATATCCCAGATCCCTGAGCTTGCAATCGGGAAAAAGTGGTGACCATCGGGATTCAGCTGATATTGATAAATGGCTCCTGGAACCTGTTCAACCAGATCCAGGTATTGCTGATTCCGTTCATGGAGTTCCTTTTCAAGGGATTTACGGTAACTGATGTCACGGGCAACCGCGATAATCGAATCGTCCAAAAGCGTTGCACGCCATTCAAGGTAAACGGTCTCATTGTTTTTCGTCACCAGCCTGTTCACAAATTCATCGATTCGTTGATTGTCATAAAGCGTCTGGAATTGCTCTTTTGTCGCTTCATAATCCTCAGTATGAATAAAATCGATGATCTTTTGACCCGTCAGTTCATCTTTCGTAAAACCTGATTTGTGCTCCCATTCACCGTTAATCTTCAAAATTTCCCCTTCCAAAGAAACGATCGTTAACAGATCCAGGGTGTTTTCAAAATACGTTTCGAGTTCAGCTGTTTTGTCCAGCACACCATAGATTAACGGATCATATGTATAATAGGCTTTCAGTTGTTCAACGAGCCGGGGATCACTGCCAGAAAATGTGTCCAGCTTCTCCTTATCGATGATATCCGGTGAAGCGCCCCGGAATATGAACCCAACCTTGTTCTCAGAAATCAAAAAGATCGTGACATGGAACCATTTGGCCAGGGGTTTGCAGTAGCTCTCCTGAATCATGGGGCCGTCTGTCCCTGTCACACGATCAAGCGCATGATCAAGAAGCGTTTCTTCAATCAGATTCAACTCGACGAGAAAAGAAGCGGGTTTGTATTTGGCGTCACGTTCTGCCAGGTGAAACATCCCGTTAAATGCTGGGTTCACGAAGGAGACTGTCGGAAGCTGATGATGGCGATCCTGGTATGTCACCTCAACAAATGGATGAGGAAAATTCATCATTATCGACTTCATTTCCTCCATGGAAAACAATACATCATTCATAATTCGCAACGCTTCAACACCAGGACAACCAAATGGTAATATCCCCCGTCGAAACTCCCCCCTCATAAAACAACATGGTGAAAATGGGAACAGATGAAAACGGTCGTAGATAGTAGATAACTACAGTGTAAAATGTAATGATTCGATTGTCCATAAAGGGCGTTTATTCTTCTCATATTGTTCACCAGTTGACCGGTTTAGATTCTGCGTATCCCAAAAAAGCCCGGCCGCAGGAACAAGGGGTCATTGTTCCTGCGGCCGGGGAGTCTTTCCTTCATCCGGTTGCATTAATCAATCGATTCCGTTTCGATTACCTCTGTTCCGTATATTTGCCACTCTCCATCTGCTTTTCAAAACTCATGAAAAGAGTGGCTGATTCCGCTCAGAGAAGCGCTTTCTCCAAACGGGTCAGGCACACCCTGATCATCCTTCGTCAGTCAGTTGGTCTCCGTCCTCCCATTGCCAGAAGTCTTCAATGATCGAGGTCATGCGTGAATGGCTATGCGCCGCAGTTTCCCAGCTTTCCGAGTGTCTTTCGATATAGAAATAACGTCCGTTTCGTTCACCCAGTCTCACGGACCCGACCATCTCAGCATTTTCGTTCGTTCTATTCTCAAAAACATCGACGGCCCAATCGGGTATCCGGTTTGCATCTGTTTCGTCCCGCATGTTTTCCCCGTAAGCATAGTGATCGAGAATATAGGTCCAGGCTTCACCCTGTGTGACACCTTCGTCAAAGATGCCGATGCTGATCTGGCCTGCGGGATCATCCTGCTCGTCAAGGAGATACTGCTTCACCTGGCCATCGCGGTCCTCGCTCACGGAGAAGTCCGCACTGATATAGGTGCTGAAGCCCAGTTCCTCGTCGCGGAAGAGCACCACGTCCGTTGCAATGGGCGAGTCTGCCGTAGGAGATAGAACAGTCTTCTCTTCCATTCTCCCGGTTGCTTCATCTTCTGGCCGATCTTCCTCATGCACCGTGGCCGGAAATGGAACGGCAGTATGTGCCAGAACTGCTTCCTGATAGAGTGCCGTCTCCGGGTGATTTTCATCTGTGATGCTCGTAATGATCAGCTCCCGTCCGAGAAATTCTCCGTGAAAGACAGTCAGCTGCTTTCCGTCATCATCTGCTGCGACATAGCCTCCTGCGATATCGTACGGATCATGGTGGCCAAATACGCTGTAATCAGAGACCTCCTCTTCACTCAGCGTTACACGTTCTTCGTCATCCAACCCGTTTTCCTGCAAAATGTCATCGATCACCGTGGCCACATCGTCCCCGTCTGCCCCTGATGGTAAATAATCAAACAGGACTCTGCCGTCCAACGACACCCGATCACGGGTCAAGTCACCTTCCACCTGCTCTTCGTTGACATCCCAGTCTTCAGGTGTAAAGGCTGTCAATTGAATCTGATTCGCATCCGTTCGGGTAAACCATTCCTGCCAAGTATCCTCACCAACAGTCAGTTCAAAAAGCCGGTTCTGTTCATCCGCTTCTTCGTCATCGATCATTTGAAATGATATGTCTTCCGGATCTGATTCTTCAACCGGTTCTTCCTGGTTTTCATCGTTTTGTTCATTATCCGTTTCGTCATTGTTTTCGTTCTCTTCTTCATTCTCTTCATTCACAGGCACCGTGCCGTCCCCAAACCAGCCCGGGAACGCATCCTGTACAAAATCGGTATTGATCAGGATCAGTCCGCCAAGTGCTGCGGCAGTAACGGTTCCACCGATTCCCATGAACATCGTTTTCCGCTGCTGCCACTTGCTGATCGAGGCGTGTTCCGCACGGGCCTCCGATACACCCGATGCCATGGCTTCCAGACTTGCCTTCTCCGCCTGTTCAGAAAGAGGACGGTGCATCTGTTTCATCAGCTCCGCTACCTCTCGATCCTGTTCGTATTCATGATTTTGCTGATGCCGTTTACTCATATGCCGTCACCTCATTTCCCATGCGGTCGACCAGTTCTGCTCTGGCCCGTTTTTGCAACGCCTTGACTGACATCGACGTCTTGCCCATCACCTTGGCTGTCTCTTTAATGGAGAACCCTTCCACGAATCGTAAATGCAGCACGTCCCGGTAGGATTCCGGGAGGTTACTGATGGTTGTCATGACCGATTCCGTCTCCATTTGCCTCATCACGGTCCGCTCTGCGGACTCACCGGATTCCGCGACTTCTTCCAGGGTACTGTCCTCCACGGCTGTGGAACGCCTTTTCTTATTGCGCGTCCGGTAGTAATCAATCACGGCGTACTTCGCAATCGCAAACAGCCATGTCTTAAAGGTTGAATCCCCTTTGAATGTCGCCAGTTTCCTCGCTGCTTTATGCATCACATCCTGCAACAGCTCCTGGGCATCATGGTAATCATTCATTTGTATGTACAGATACTGAAAGATGCCGTGGACATAGCGTCCATGCAGCTCTTTCATCGCTTCATCATCGCCATCCAGAATGGCCTGAACCAGTTCTTCATCCGTCATCTTCACCCCGCCTTTCATTCTCTTTACCCCCTTCGACGATACAGATTGTAAAAAGTGTCGCAACGATTGATTTTTTTAAAGGTTGTTCAAATGTCAGGCGGATCAAACGAAAAATTCCATCCCTGCTGACATCGTAACCATTCATTTTTTTAGCCACCAGTGAAATTTTTATGAATGTCATTGCACCAAAACCGTTCATGATTTACATTTGCACCCATGTCATCTTTATAAATGAATCAGGAGGGATCGTATGAAACGACTGATATGGATTACAAGCAGTGCCTTGTTACTGGTATTTGTCGCCTGCAATGGCGCAGAAGAGTCCACAGACCAAAACGCCTCCTCTTCTGTTGAAGAAAACGGCGAGATCGAAACCAACACCAACGAGGAAGCAGAGAACGATGATGCAGATGAGGAAATCAATCATCCGCTTCCAGATGAACAAGCTGACACCATAACCGAAAAAGCAGCATCAGTGGCAGACGCTCTCGAGGAGCAGGACATGGAACGCGTAGCTGAGTATGTTCACCCTGAAAAAGGGCTGCTGATCCATCCCCAATCCTGGGATGCGGGTGACAACTATGCTGCATTTACCGCTGAGGAGACAGCCGGATTGGCAGACGACGATACCCGCTATGATTTTGGCACCTTCAGTCCCGAGGGCCCAATTGAAGAAACCTACACAGCATTCGCCGAACAATTTATGGATGATTTCGCGTTTCTGGCTGATGCCAGGAAAGAGCTTACGGACCCCGGCTTTGACGCATTGACAGAAGCCCACCCCGATGCCACCTTCGTCGAGTTGCATGATCCCGGCAATGAAGAAGATTTTAACAGGGCAGATTTCCAGTCACTTTGGATCGCCTTTGAGCAACTGGGCGACAAATGGCATCTCACAGCCATCGCCGGTGAAACAATTCATGATCATAAATAAAGAAAACTTGGCTTTTCGCCAAGCTTAGATGGCGAAAGCCTTAGTTGCACTTATACTACTTTCCTTTAGCGAACTTAAACTTTACTATGTAGTATTAAAAATGCCTGACCCGTTGTGCGGCAGGGTTTCACAGCACATGAGGGTCAGGCATTATTTTTACGCTTTCACGGCTTCAATCACAGCAGACACGATCTCTTTTTTGCCATGTTCATTGTCATCCCATGCGTTCAAAAGGTCATCGCTGGTGTCTGATTTGGTGATGCGAATGTCCTTGAAGCCCGCCTCCATCAGGATTTCTTCGAGATGTTCCACCCTTTCAGCCCCAATGGTGCAGTCACTGACGTTCGGATCCTTCCAGGCATCTTCCGGCACGGTTCCGGTGAGTCTGACAATGTCCGCAAAGTGGATCCGTCCCCCTGGTCTGAGTACCCGGAAGGCTTCCTGCATCACTTTGTCCTTTTCCGGGGAGAGATTGATGACGCAGTTGGAGATGATCACGTCCACTTCCTGGTCAGCCAGAGGAAGATGTTCGATTTCACCCAACCGGAAAGACACATTCGTATATCCTTGTTCACGGGCATGTCCTCTCGCCTTCTCGATCATGTCATGGGTCATGTCCACGCCAATCACCTTGCCTGCTTCACCGACTTTTTGTCTCGCAAGAAAGGCGTCAAACCCTGCTCCGCTGCCGAGATCCAGGACCCTTTCACCTTCTTGAAGGTTGGCGATGGCTGTGGGGTTTCCGCACCCAAGCCCGAGATTTGCGCTCCCGCCTGCCGACAGGTCCGCGTCCTGATACCCCATCGTTTTGGCCAGTGTCACCGCCTGCTGGTCACCTCCGCAGCACCCCTGACCTTGTGTTTTCGCGATGCTGCTGTAACGCGTTCGCACGTTTTTCCGTTGCGTATCTGCCTTCATCTGTCATTCCTCCTTTTTGATCGTTCATGAATGAAGACGGATGCTGGCAAAAAGGGTCGCAGATTTACGCACAGCAGACACGTTTTTTCTCATAGCGGATGACGTTACCATAAGCATCCACTTCCACATCGCAGCAATTCAGCAAGATATCCTTGAGCTGCCTTTTTGCCCGTTGCACCCGTGTTTTGGAGCCCGACAGGGAAAGATCCAGATGCGTCGAGATCTGCTTGTGCTTCCATCCTTTCTCCACATACAGACTGAACGGCAACTGATACTTTTCAGGCAGCTTTTGAAGCTCTCTCTGTATATACGAAGCGCAGCCCAGGTTCTCGTTGTCCGCCTCTTCAAAGGTGACAGGACCCGGTTCATCCTGGACGTGTTCACGGGGCACTTCCATCCGTTTTTTCCGGTAATAATCCGTCACCGTGTGCCTTGCAATCTGGTAGAGCCACCCCCGTACATGGGCCACGTCCGCGATCTTGTCCTGCTGTTGCAGAGCCTTCAGCCAGACGTGCTGCAGGACATCTTCTGCGTCATGGGGATTCGCTACCTTCTTGAAAACAAACCCCCTCAGTTCCTGTTCAAACGTCTCCACCATCCGGTCCAGTTCAGCTGCCATCCGTATCCACCCCTTTATATAATCATTTGATTATATACTAAACCAGAAACCGGTTTTCAACAAGGGAAAAGCGCCTGATTCCAGTACAGATTTGGATTTCTGCAAAGGCATCAGACGCTTAAATTACAAATGATTTATCTTTTTTAATCATTACTCCTTTTAAACAATGAATTCCTCAACTCATCAAAAGAATGCTGCATCAATCCCGTTCGATCGTGTTTGACATCATCTTCTGCATCCGCCAGCGTCCGAAGCAATGCCAATTCTGACTTCATTTGATTATCAAGAACGGCTGTATCTCCACGCTCATTTACGGTGATAATGACTGCATCACTTGTTTCCTTGCACTGTTTGGAAATATCATGATCATGATTTCTTAAATCCGCTGATGGCCTGATATTTATCCCCATGATATCACCTCATTTCGATTGTATATGCATATTACATCATTATTTGCATACATCATCAACTTAAGTCTTCGCTCCATCTATTTTCGCTGATAAGCGCTTCTTTTTGATAGATTTGTATCCTGTAATCAACGATTACTCCGCAAAATCCTTTTTTTGAAAATACGTAAAGCTGGCGATGATAAATACAGCGGCATATAAGGTCAGTATGAGAATCGAAAACATCAGACCCACACCCGGAATAATCTCATCACGGACAGCGTACTCAGGTAATGTCAGGTGAGGCAAGATCACAAACTGGTACCAGCTTGAATCCGCAAACAGGACATTGAATGTCTGAGCGATGTTGGTTCCAAACAAAATGAAAATACCAATCCCCACTGCCAGCGTCTGACTCTTGAATAAAATTGAAACCGAGAAAGAGATAATGATAAACATGATGACATTGATGAAATAAAGGCCGATTTGTGCAGGCAAGATCTGGTCCACACTGGACATATAAGGCGCTGCCTCAAAATGATTCACTGATATCTGCGAACTGAAGCTGCCTGTTCCGAATAATAGGGTACCCATTAGCAAGTTCATCAGTACTAGAGTCACAATCAAAGTCAGTGAAAATCCACAAACCGTCAGCAACTTAGCCGCTAAATGCTTCCAACGGGCAAAAGGCCTGACAAGAAGATGTTTCATCGTCCCATGATCGATTTCAGCAGAGACAATCGAACTCGCTACAATGACAGAAAACAGCGTGATAAACGAAGCAATGATTGGAAAACTCTCATGCAGGAAAATCATATTGTTGGCTTCATTTGGATTCACTCCGGCAGCAAGCAATTCTTCATTCTGCTGAATGTTCATTTCGGCATTTTCCACTTGCCACTCTTCTGAATCTTCATCTGCAAGAATGCCTTCATACATGACGATTTCTTCTTGCAGTCCCTGCTCCCAGGTCCCGTCATTTTCTGAAGCCGTATCCAGGACAAAAGACTGGAAAATCAGTGAGACGCCGATTGTAATGGCTAAAATGAGTATGGTGAAGATCCACGTCTGCTTTTTATTCCACAGCTTAATCCATTCATTTTTAAACAATGTCAGCATTACTGCACCTCCTGGGTGTCTTCGGCGTTTTCTCTTGCGGTCAGGGACAGGAACTTCTCTTCCAATGACGTTTTCTTTTTCTCAATGGCGAACACATCAACTTCCGCATCGACAAAAAGCTTGTTCATAAATGGGATCTTGTCTTCCTGCATTTGAAGCAGGAGCGTTCGGTCCCCTTCCAATTCCAGGAGTTCCACACCCGGTATCGTTTCGATGAGTTCTTTGGCCAGTGTTTGTTGCCCGATACCGCACTGCACCGCAACAACATGAGCTGCGGATTCGTCTGCTTCATTCAAGTCACCAATCACGGTTTCATCAATGAGACGACCTTTTTCCATAATCACGACCCGGTCACACATCAACTGCATCTCGGAGAGCAGATGGGAAGAAACGAGCGTGGAAATCCCCGCCTTTGTCAGTTCACGTAAATAATCTCTTAATTCACGAATGCCTTTCGGATCCAGACCATTTGTCGGTTCATCCAGAATCAAGAGTGATGGCTGATGAAGCAACGCCTGCGCCACACCGAGTCGTTGTTTCATGCCCAGACTGTATTTTTTCACCTTTTCGTCAATCGCATGCTCAAGCTGCACCAGCCGGACAATCTCCTCGATTCTTTCATTGCTGACCGGATTTGAAGCCATTCGGGCATGTTGCTGCAGGTTTTTCCATCCGCTCATATAATCATAAAATGAAGGGTTTTCCACGATCGCGCCAATCTGCTCTTTGCAAACATGGCTATCCTGATTCATGTCATGACCATTGATCAAAACAGTCCCTTTCGTTTTTTTGATCAATCCGACAATCATACGGATCGTTGTTGTTTTCCCGGCGCCATTTGGGCCAAGAAGCCCTAGAATTTCACCTTTTTTGACTTGAAAAGATACATCTTCTACAATGTTTTTTTGCTTATGTACCGTTTTCGTGAGTGACTGAATGTCCAATACTATTTCGCTCATACATCATCCTCCTAAAAGTATTCTCTTTAGGTACTGGATGTAAAAGGAAAAAGTTTCATTTTTTTAAAAGAAAGTGATATGCAAAAGTACTGCTTCACGATTCGCTGATGATTTAAAAATCTTATTTTTCAGGCATACGGAAAATGGCTTCCCCTTGTTTGATAGCCAGATGAATGTCCTCCAGGATTTCCTTTGACCGTTCGGGCGACTCATACTTCCCTAATACCCTGCTCCACTCCGTAAAAAAGCTTCTTCCAATAACCCCTTCAATGTATTTTCCTTTGACCGTTATTTCTTTCACATTCATGACACTTTTATGATTTTGTGTGCTAATCCACAGCATGAAAACATCTCCTTTTGTTAAATAGATACTCAAATTTCTTTTTCTGGTTGATCATAGCATACCATGTTCACGAAGCATCTTTCATTGTGTTGTGTGGGTGTTTGTGCAACATCACAGGCCATTGGTCGATTATGCCAATCACTTCAATGCATGTTATACTGAACGGAACGACCCACCACTTAAAGCACTGTTTAAACTTTTGAATTATAGAATTTCACGAGTTTACTGACTGGTAACTATCACGTTCAAATGCTTAAGAAATGAGGTGAGCCGCATGGTCATTACAGACAACATGCCGGTTTCCGGTATTGTCGACAGCTGGCCGGAAACGACAGCTGTGCTCGATCGCTACAAGATACCCACTGACTCAAATCAGCCGCTCTTCCATTTCGTGCAATGCGATGCGCTGACAACGATGTTATCCGAACTCAATCACATCATCGGCAGTTCTTCTGTCACCTGCATCGACGGCGGTTGACGCGTCAATTGACGGCACAGGCTGTGCCAAAACCCAAAAGACCTGACTTCGGTTGCGATAAAACTTAGCTGCAACCGGGGTCAGGTCTTTTTCGTTTACTTTGAAGTATGCATAACATCGTCTTTCTTTTCCAATGCCAATAAAGATCGATGAAAGAGATCTGCATAATCCGACACCTCAATATCCAGCGCCTTAAAGATCGTTTCATACGTGACGATGCCGATGTTGCTCGATCCTCCCTCAGCTCTGTATATCGTTTTTACACCTAATCCGGATTTATGAGCCAACTCTTTTTGCGTCAATTTTTTTTCCATTCGATGTGAAAATATTATTTCTCCAAATACTGAGCCGAGCCCTGAAATTTGCTGATCAAGCTCAGGAACTTCCAAGGAAATATCCTCAATTCTCGATAAATCTTTCATGAAATTCTCCTCCTCATCATGAAGATAAATACTTACCCGGATCTCTTTGCACCTTCTTATACATCAGGTAAGTTTGTTGGATCATATCGTTCGTCGGATCATAGTCTGGATTCCTGGTTTTTACAAATCCTTTCGCAAAGCAATAATACAGCTGGTTATGATAATACTTCGGAAAAAATGTAGCCCTGATCCAACAATGCAACTGCGGCAAAGAAATTCTTAATTCATAAATCGGTTGTTTGGATAGAGGTTTAACCAACAAAAAATGTTCAGTTTGGCTAACCCCATCTATCACAATAGTCAGAGTCGTTTTATGGTTTTGAAGTTCACTTTTATCGATATACCCCAAATATTGCAACGCTTTAAGAAAGAAGGTGAGTTTTACTCTGCCATTACGATTAAATTTGGCTTCGTTAATTAAGGCTGTTCTTAGCAAATCAACATGATCTATGCCCTTTTCATCACTAATTGACACCACAGATGCTTTCTTCTCCATGTCATTATATCATATATAACTCCCTCCAATTCTATATTCAATTTTCATGAAACATGAAACGATATTTTCGATAAATTCATTATAATTCACAGGAACATATGATTGCAATTTAATAATAGAGACACTTTGTATGAACAAGCATTACTGTTATTTTATGAGTATTGAAGAATCGTGACCAGCATGTAATAAATAGAACAATACGCCTTACCCTCAATATAAAAAAGGTTAGGCGTATTGTTCCATCATCTCGTAAATCTTCCGGGTGGTATTCACATTTCGTACCGTCATCTGTTTGTACAGGTTTGTACCCGCCAGCTTTACCAGACCGGTTTTCGTCGCATCCTTTCTGTCAATGGACCAGAGAACTGCCCCGGGGACATAGTGCACCGTATCGATGTCCGTCCTGATGACCAGTTTTTCCAAAACAGATTCATCGTCAATCTCCTCCCACAGGAAGAGCAAGTCACTTTTCATCTCCTGATCGCTCTTCCATGACGAAGGGAGAGCTTCCATGACCCTGTTCATCTCATCCATCGAACGAACGAGCAGTTTCAGCTGCAGGCCGAAGTCCTCCTCAATCGCTGTTTCCAACGTTTGAATGAGTGTACTGTCTGCGTCATCGTCATACCTGACTGCTCCCACGGCTAAAGCCGTGGGGTTCCAATACCAATAAAGAGTTCTCCAGACAGACCTTCGGGTCTGTCTTTTTAACCGTACGCAAAACAAGGTTTTGCTCACCACTCGATGAATCATCGACGGTCCGGGTTAAGGCACTGTTCTCTTCTCGGTAGGAACCGTTCGCAACCAAAGAAACCACTGTTTCCATTATCGGTTGCATCTTTTGGTTCTCGCGAACCCCGTCTAGTCAAACGGCTTATTGGGTGCTTCTGTTTATATTGCGCTTTTGATTCCAGAGTTTAAGACAACATTTTTCATGCTTTCAATTTTTTTGATTTCTTCGTCGTGAAGTTCCTTGAAGCTTTTATACGTCTTATCGCATAACGTTTTGTTAGGCGTTTGCTTGTTTGCTTTGCTGTTTTTCAAAAGAAACGCTGAATATAAATCTCGTTGAACTTTTTCATCGCCTTCGTCGAACAGATGCCAACGCTGCGCTAAAGGTTTTTTCGTACACTCGCCAGTTTTGTGGTTATACTGACTTGCTTTAAAGGTGGTCGTATTCACTTCTTCGAATGAACCACCACTGTTTTTAACCTTGTCTTTCAAAATGCTGATGAAAGAGGACGGTGCTCGGTTGGCAATGCTTTTCCCAAACCGTTTTTTCTTTTGGTATTTGCCTGTTTTTTC